>CALLFD010000220.1 GCA_937997605.1 uncultured Collinsella sp.
GAGATTACAGACTGTGACTGGAGTTCAGACGTGTGCTCTTCCGATCTTCAAAAGCTAGCAAATAGCGACGTACCAATTGATGGGAGGCAAGCCGGAGACCTGTTGCTCCGGCTTGCTGCGTTTATGGGGGAGGGCATATGCGCCAAAACGGATCTAACTTAAACGGGCGCTCGGGTGCGCGTCCGACGGCGCGCCGCGACCTGGGGCAGCTGCCCAGCGGTCAGCGCAAGCGTCACCGTAAGCCCGGCGCGATGTATCTCAACCATAGCCGCGGCTTTAGCGACCGCAGCGCTCGCATCGGCAACGGCCGCACGCCCCGTCGTCCGTCTCGCCTGCCCTATGCGCTCATCGCCGTGGGCTGCGCGCTCGTGCTGTTTGTCGCCGCCGTTGTGGGCTACGTCAACCGCAGCGTGGATGTCGTCCTCAACGGCCAGGAGACTGCAGTGCGCGTCGGCTCTACGCTGCAAAATCTCATCGACGACCAGGAGCTGACCGATACCTACGACGCTGGTGATCTGCTGGCCGTTGACGACAGCGTGCTGACCCGCCATGGCGGCGAAAAGCTGTCGGTAAAGGTGGACGGCAAGCGCATAAAACAGGGCAAGTGGAAAAGCCGCGAGCTTACGGGTGGCGAGAAGGTGACGGTCAAGGACGGCCGTGACACGTATGAGAAGCACGAGGTCCAGGCGACGGTTATCGAGCCCAAGCTCAAGGTCGAGGGCACGGGTGCCATCGAGTACGTCAAGACGTGGGGTATCCAGGGCCGCTCCGAGGTGTGGGTCGGCGAGCAATCGGGCAAGACGCAGGACCGCGGCGAGGTCGTGCCCGCCACCGATTGCGTGGTCGAGTGCGCGAGCGTGGCACCCAAGGGCAACGAAAAGTACGTTGCGCTGACGTTTGATGAGGGTCCGAGCGGAGCGACCAAGCAGATCTTGCGGGTGCTTAAGGAAAAGGGCGTCACCGCGACGTTCTTCCTGTCGGGTGATGCGGCCGAGGCCTCGCCCGCCACGGCCAAGGCGATTGTCGATGCCGGCTGCGAGGTCGGCTCCAACAGTTACAGCGACGAATCGCTCAAGGGCCAGGACCGCGATGCGGTGCGCGAGCAGGTTTCGAAGGGCACCGAGGCGATCAAGTCCGCGACCGGAACGTCGACGATGCTTTTGCGTGCTCCCTACGCAGCCTTTGACGAGCAAAACTGGATTGATGCGATGGACCTGGTGTCTGCCGTGGTCTCGTGGAAT
>CALLFD010000221.1 GCA_937997605.1 uncultured Collinsella sp.
GACGCCCCGTGGGCGATGTGGTGGCCCAGGCACTCGACGCCGGCTTTACCTGCATTCAGGTGCGCTCCAAGGTGGCAAGTGCCCGCGAGATCATTGCGCTGACCGGCGACGCCGCGCAGGCTATCGCGCAGGCCGGCAAGACCGGTCAGGTCGCCTTGCTGATCGACGACCGCCTGGACTGCGTACTCGCCGCGCGCGAGCAGGGCATCGCTGTCGACGGCGTGCACGTGGGCCAGAGCGATATTCCCGTCGAGGTCTGCCGCAAGCTGCTGGGCCCCGATGCCATCGTGGGCCTTTCGGCCCGCTGCGAGGAGATGCTCGAGTACGTCAAGACCGCCGACATGAGCCTGGTCGACTACCTGGGCATCGGCCCGCTCCACGAGACCGAGACCAAGCGCGACTGCGGACGCGCAGCCGATGGCTCCATCATCACCAAGAGCTTTGAGGACCTGGCCGCACTCCACGCGGCAAGCCCCGTGCCCATCGTGGTGGGCGGCGGCGTCAAGACGGCCGACCTGCCGCAGCTCAAGGCCACCGGCGTCGATGGCTTCTTTGTGGTGAGCGCCGTCTGCAGTGCCGACGACCCCTACGCCGCCGCCAAGGAGCTCGTCGACACCTGGCAGCAGGCATAGGCTCAGGCCGAGCAGCTGATCCGCAGCCTCACATCTTTAGCAATAGAAAGCGCATCCCAGTTTGGACCTCCATTCCGGGATGCGCTTTCCGCCACAGCCTCTACCCCGCCAGATACGCTTCCAACGCCGGCAAAGTCGCCTCCGCATCGCGGCGGCCGACCTGATAGATGCGCTCGAGCTCATCGGGCTCGCGGCATAGCGACGGCACCTTCACCGATTCGCTCGGACGCACCACAAAGATATCGCCGGCAGCCTCACGACGTGCCAGGTCATCGAGCGTGGCATTGTAAACCTCATGCCGATGCTCAAGCGCTGCGACAAACTCCGGGTAGTGACGGAACACGCGCCGCAGCATGGGCATCACGCTGTTGGGCTGCTTTACAAAGCCCGCCGGCTGCGTGAGTACCACGATATTGCGGTCATACCCCTGCGCAAACAGCCATGCACTGGGAATAGAATCAGCCACGCCACCATCCAGATACTTATGCCCGTCAATAGCAACGGGACGCGTCGCCACGGGAATCGCCGACGATGCCCGGATCCACTCGATATCCCGCTCGTCGCCATAGGGCAGGTCGTGGTAGACGGCCTTGCCCGTCTCGATATCGGTGCACACGCACGTAAATCGCATAGGGCAGGCGCGATACGCCTCCAAGTCAATGGGATCGCGCTCGATAGGCACCTCGTGATAGGCATAATCAGCATTGAACATATCGCCGGTCCGCAGCCAGCTTGCTACACCCGCATAGCGCTTATCGGCACAATAGGCCTTGTTATAGCGAATGGCACGGCCGATCTGGCGCGATTTAAAGTTGTAGCCAAACGCCGCGCCCGCCGAGACACCCACCATATGGTCGCAGGTCAAACCGTGCTCCATCCAAACGTCGAGCACGCCCGCCGTATACATACCGCGGTAGCCGCCTCCCTCGAGCGCAAGCCCCACCGTGCGCGTCATATTTGGCTGTGTCATGCGACCATCTCCGTTCCTGCGTTTAAAACCGGGACAAGTATACCCGTCAACATATACCGCCCCAGTCGCATTTTTCATGCGCACCCAGGCGTTACGGTTTGGCGAATAATAGCCGCCCGTAGCATGTACACCCATATATAATTCTGCACTGTTGTTTATACTACTCAGCAGTTATCAACAGCGAACATTAGCCGGTAAATTAACCCAACAACGCAGCAAGGCGGGGGCCTGGATACACGCAAAGCGCCGAACAACAACGCGTGTGCACAACGAGCTCGCCCGACGCAATACGCCCGACCTCAGAAAGCCGCTTACGACATGGATACTGTCAGCAATTACACCGAAACGCTCGAAAAGACCGTCCGTGACCTTCTCGAGCGTCAGGATGATCTGATTAGGACCGCCTTTACCGACCAGCTTACCGGACTTGGCAACCGCGGCGGCTTTGCCCGTTCCCTCGAGGAGCTCTGGGAGCAGGACACCCCCGTTACCATGGCGTTCATCGATATCGATAACCTTAAGCACTGCAACGACGTCTTTGGGCATGACGAGGGCAACCGTTATATCTTGCAGGTAAGCCTCTATCTTAAGCTGTATATGAAAGTAGACGAGGCGGCATTTCGTCTGGGAGGCGACGAGTTTGCCATCCTATCTACGATTGCGACCGAAGACGACCTCGCCGAACGTCTGGAACACTGCCGAACGGTCCTGCTCAAAAACAACGATTCCGAGATGCCCCACTCGTTTAGCTACGGAGTGGCACACGCCGACCCCGCCCTGGGCGAAGCCTCCAATCGCATGACACTCGATGCCGACCATCGCATGTACGACTACAAGCTACGTCATGCCATGCACCTCGATCGGCGCAATATCACGCAAGTCCACGCCGACGACTTCGAAATAAGCGATCGTATTTTTGACGCCTTTTCGATGCTCAACGAGGGCCGTTATTTCTTTATCGAGAACTTGGACAAACATCGCACCCTTTGGTCACAAGGTGCCTTGCGCGATCTTGGCCTTCCCTCAGAGCACATAGACAACTGTCGCGATTACTGGAAAACGCGCGTCCATCCCGACGACCTTGAGGCCTGCGTCAACGACATCGACCAAGTCTACAACGGTACCAAGCACCGTCGCGTCATGCAGTATCGTGTGCGCAACGCCGTCGGCGACTACGTCCTTTGCCGTGCTCGCGGGTTTCGTATCGACGGCGACGGAAATGTCCCCTCGCTCTATGTCGGCGAGCTCGTCAACCACTCACTTGCCGAAACCGTCGACGCCGCCACAGGCCTCGGAACGCAGCGCATGCTGGTCAACGCTATCGATACCTGCCGCCTTGACCGTTGCAAGACAGGGCTTATAGCGGTGCGCGTTCGTGGCACGACAAAGCTCAACGAGCTCTACGGGGCCGAGGCTGTCGACAACATGCTTGCCGAATACGCGGGCCGCATGCTGTCGATCACCCGCGGCAGGAGCCGGGTCTACCGTTCACGAAGCGTCCAGTTTGTCGTGCTCAGCAACGATTTGGACCACGAGGCATTCGAGCAACTGACCCGCCACCTTAAAGAGGCCGTTTTCGCTCCTGTGCAAATCGCGGGCGACACCATTACTCCCGTCTGTCTTGTCGTCCCGGCATTTTACGAGCACTTAACCCATCAGGCGACCGCCGTTTTAGGCGAACTCGACCGTCGCCTTCGCACGGCCGGCGGGCTTGTTCCCAACGACAGCCTCCCCATACCCGAGGCTGAGCGCAAAAGCGCCATCGCCGAACGTATCGACTCGCTCACGGGCCTCTATCGACCCAGCGAGTTTATGCGGCGCGCCAACGCTTTTCTCGAGGCAAGGCGCGACGGCGCCTGGTGCATCGCCACGGTCGACATGGGCCACATGCGCCTGTTTAACGAATGGTATGGACAGGCCGAAGGCGACCGCCTGCTTGCCGATGTGGGCACGGTCCTCAAGGACATCGAGAATGCCGGCATGGGCGTCGCGGGGTACTGGGGCCAAGATGACTTTTGCATACTCATCCCCTTTAAGCACATCACCGTCCATCAAATCTACAACCGCGTTCGCGAGGCCGTAGCCAGGCATGATGACGGCGTAGGTTTTTGGCCGTCCATGGGCGTTTACCCCATCGACTCCAATGAGGAAATCACCATCGATGCGCAGGCTAAGGCAATGTTTACCAATCGACGCGCCAAAAACGACTTTAAGGAGCGCATTGCCATTTTCTGCCCCGAGGAGTACAAGCGCGAAGTTGCGTTCCACCGCACCCTCACCGAGTTCCAGTACGCGCTCTCAAACGGCCGCATTACCTACTACCTGCAGCCCCAGGTCGATATGGAAACTGGCGAGATCATTGGCGCCGAAGCACTCACCCGCTGGATCGACAAAGATGGATCGTTAATTCCGCCCGCGTCCTTTATCCCGGCGCTCGAGGAAAGCGGCTTTGTGGTGACGCTCGACAAGTACATTTGGCAGGGTGTCGCCTCGTGGCTGCGCGAGCGTATCGATCGAGGACTTCGCGTGGTTCCGGTCTCGCTTAATGTGTCGCGCGTGGATATCCTTGCCTGCGACGTTGCCAAGCATATGGGGGCGCTCGCCGCCCAATACAACCTGCCGCCCGAGCTCATGCATATCGAGATCACCGAGACGGCTTATACGGGAGAATCCGAGGCCGTGGATAAGCTGACCGCAGATCTGCACACCCGCGGCTTCTCGACCTACATGGACGATTTTGGCACCGGCCAGTCCACGCTCGCGATGCTCAAGAACGTCAACGTCGACGTCATCAAGCTCGACCGCACCTTTGTGCCCACCGACCGCGATCAAGGCCGCAGCGCGCAGATCGTGTCATCGATGCTCGAGATGGCACAGTCGCTCCATCTGCCCGTTGTAATCGAAGGCGTCGAGACAAATGAGCAGGCGAACATGCTTCGACAAATGGGCGCCCGCTACGCTCAGGGCTTCCTCTACTACCGTCCCATGCAAGCGAAGGATTTTGAGGCATTGCTCGATGGTGGCAACAACAACTGATACGCTCGCGCGCAAAACACCACCGCCGAAGGGGGCATTTGTCCCCATTGGCTAACTCATATCCCCAATTCAAACCGAATTGGGGATATGATACAAACCGCTGTTCCGCCCAAGGAGGTTATCCATCATGAACGAATCATATCGCCTGGGCGAGCAATCGATTATTGCCTATCTTCAGCGACTTGCGAATGGCATCTCGACCGCCGAACTCGATGTTGCCGCGCTGCCTGCTGAGCTACGCGCCGTTGGCGAGCAACTGCAAAAAACGCACGCCATCCTGCAGCAAGAGCGCCGGCTGCTTGAGAGCAACGCCTATATCGACCCGCTCACCAACTTGGGCAACCGCAACGGATTCGACCGTCACGTCGAGCAACTCTGGCACAAAGGTGACCCCTTCACCTGCGCCTATATTGACATCGACCATCTCAAACATTGCAATGATAGGTTTGGCCACGCCGAAGGCAATCGCTATATTCTGGGCATCTGCCGCACGCTCTCCGAAACCATGGAGCACGATGAGATGCTGTTCCGTATCGGTGGAGACGAGTTTGTGCTTATCTCGCTCTCCGCAAACGAGACTGAACTCGAGCAGCGCTTGGAGCAGGTACGTGCCGGGCTGATCGAGGCGAGCTCAGGTGGCAAGGCGCCCATGATCGGCAGCTTTAGCTTTGGCTGCTCGCGCGTCGATCCACTTGCCGGCGACACGCGTCGCCAGATGACGATGGATGCCGATCGCAAGATGTATCGCTATAAGCTTATGCATCGTGTGCAGCAACCGAAAGACGATGACGCGCCGCAACGCCCAATCGTCGATCAGCTTCCCTGCAACGACCGGGTGTTCCAAGCGATCTCCATGAGCTCCGAGACGCGCTATCCCTTTATCCTCAATCTCGATACGGGCGAATCGCAATGGTCGGTTAACGTCGTGCGCGATTTTGACCTGCCCTCCCAGCACCCTTTTAACTCACTCGACATGTGGCTCGCCCGCGTTCATCCCGAGGACCGCGACAACGTACGCGCCGAGCTCGATATGTTGATAAACGGCACGTGGCACTTCCACTACATGCAGTATCGCGTAATGGACGCCACCGGAGCGTACGCGCTTTGCGACTGCACGGGCTACCGCTTGGACGGCACTGATACCGAGCCTAACATGTACGTGGGCATTATCATCAACCGAAGCCTAGCGGATACGACCGACTCGGTAACGGGCCTGGGCGATGTCCACGCCCTGGTCAACGCTATTGGAGAGATGCGCCACGTGCCGCACGAGGCAGGCTTTATTGCCATTAAGGTCGACGATATCGCCGAGGTCAATGCCCGCTTTGGATTCGATGCAGGCGACCGCGTGCTCGCCGAAAGCGCCGCCTGCCTCATGGATTGTTCGCGCGGCAAGGGCCGCCTGTTCCGCTCGACGGGACCAACGTTCGTGGCACTCTTCGATGAGCTCGGCCCCGAAGCAATCGACGAGATCGCAAGCGACATCGAGCGGTTCCTGGGCTCTCCCGTGCTCATCGGCTCGCTTGAATATCAGCCGCCCATTCGCGTGGCCACGCTCCATCTGGACGGCGTCGACCGTCAGCCCGTTTCCATTTTGAACGAGCTCAAAGCGTTGCTCGGGAAAGCCGTGCAGGTGCCAGGCACCAAACTGGATTAGTGCCGCGCCCGCGCCGCCTCCCCCATCGTGCGATAATCCTCTGCAGAAGTCACCGAAAGCAGAGGGAGTTTGTGATGAAGGTTCTTTTGGTCAATGGCAGCCCCAAGGCAAACGGCAACACCGCCCGCGCACTCACCGAGGTCGCAGAGCAGCTCAACGCCGAAGGCATTGATACCGAGGTGTTTCAGCTGGGCGCCAAGCCCATTCGCGACTGCATCGGCTGCGGTCAGTGCGGCAAGCTTGGCGG
>CALLFD010000222.1 GCA_937997605.1 uncultured Collinsella sp.
AATCGTAGCCCGAGACGGTCCCGGGCTGACAATTTCGACTGTAATGGACGTTCTTGTTTGACTAGTCGTTTAAGAACACCCAACGACTACATAGCATGAGAGTGGATAATCTCCCGGTTTGAGCCTGCATCCAAGCTTAAAGAGGGAGATTATCCACTCTCATTTTGTTTGTTGATTTCGATGCCTACATTTGTAGGAACAGTTCGTGGAGGCGGGTGTCTTCGTCGAGTTCGGGGTGGAAGGTTACGCCGAGCTGGTTGTCTTGGCGGGCGGCGACGATGCGGCCATCGACTTCGGCCAGGGCCTCGGCATCGCCGTGCACCTCAACGATGCGGGGGGCGCGGATAAACGTCAGCGGCACTTCACCGTCGATGCCGGTTACCTGCCCCTTGGTTCGAAAGCTGCCGAGCTGCCTGCCGTAGGCATTGCGCTCGACGAGCACATCCATGGTTGCCAGGCGCGGCGTCCCCTTATCGTCGTGGGCGGCAAGGTCGCGCGCCAGCAGAATCAAGCCGGCGCAGGTGCCCAGGACGGGCATGCCTTCAGCGATACGGGCACGAAGCTCCTCGAGCATGCCGAGCTCGGCAAGCAGCTTTCCTTGAACGGTGGACTCGCCGCCGGGAAGTACCAGACGGTCAAAGTCCTGCTTCAAATCAGCCGCCTGCCTCAGCTCAATACAGTGTGCGCCAAGCGCGGATAGTCTTGCCTCGTGCTCGGCAAAAGCGCCTTGGACCGCCAGCACGGCGACCGTTTGGTCTGCATAATCGCTCATGTGCGATCCTTTCTGCTGGACTAGCGCCCGCGCTCTTCCATGATAATCTCGATCTCGTCGGCGTTGATGCCCACCATGGCCTCGCCCAGGTCCTCTGAAAGCTCGGCAATGAGCTTGGCATCGGTGAAGTTTGCCACGGCCTTGACGATGGCGGCTGCGCGCTTGGCGGGGTCGCCGCTCTTAAAGATGCCCGAGCCGACAAACACGCCTTCGGCGCCCAGCTGCATCATCAGCGCGGCGTCGGCGGGGGTCGCTACGCCGCCGGCGGCAAAGTTCACGACGGGAAGCTTACCCGTGGCATGGACCTCGCGCACCAGCTCGACCGGAACCTGCAGTTGCTTGGCTGCCTCAAAGAGCTCGTCGTTGCGCAGGGCAACAACGTCACGGATCTGCTTTTGGATCTTGCGCATGTGACGCACGGCCTGAACGACGTCGCCCGTACCCGGCTCACCCTTGGTGCGAATCATAGTGGCGCCCTCGGCAACACGGCGCAGCGCCTCGCCCAGATCGCGGGCGCCGCAGACAAATGGCACGTCAAACTGGGTCTTGTCGATGTGATAGACGTCATCGGCAGGGGAGAGAACCTCGGACTC
>CALLFD010000223.1 GCA_937997605.1 uncultured Collinsella sp.
ATCTACACTCAGTAGGACACTCTTTCCCTACACGACGCTCTTCCGATCTATCGCTCGCACGCTCATCCCGAGCATTGCGGGCGTCGGCCTGTTCATCTTCGTCGTGCTGACCCTTGCCAACGCATCGGACGGCGATTCCGGTATGAGCGCCGGCGCCTGCGCGGTCAGCGCCATGTCGCCCATCATAATCATGAACTCACTGTCTGGCTACGATAACCAAAACGGCTGGGAGCGCTATCGGGCAACGCTGCCGTTCTCGCGCAAAGACATCATCTGCGCACGCTACCTGTGCATTATTGTCTTCTCCGCCGTCATGGCATGTGCAGCTACGCTTTTGAGCATCGCCTCCATCCCGCTCTTCAACAGCGCGGGCATTCCCTCGACGGGACAGACCGTCTTTGAGATCACAATAGCCTCCGCCGCATCGATGCTCATCTCCCTCATGATGGTGTTTTTAGCACAGCCGCTGTTCTTTCGATTTGGACACATGGAGGCGCTGCGCCTTTCCGTCGGCCTGTTTGCCCTGATGGGCTGCGGTACCATGGCAATGCTGAGCTCTTCTAACCCCAGTAGCAACTGGCTCATGTCGATTGCCGGAGCGAATCCCGATCCTGCCGTCCTTGGCGGTCTGTGCGCAGGAATTGCCGTGCTAGCCCTCGCGCTATGTGCAATCAGCTGCACCGTCAGCACCAAGGTCTATCGAGCACGCGATCTGTAGCCACGCGAGTCTCAATCCACGAAGGGCGCGATCGCCGCCCCTCCCCGCAAATCCGTGGCAAACGGCATGTCCCTGGCGTGCGCCACCGTACTACTTGCGCAGCGGCTTGGGTAGCGGGATACCGGCGGCGATGACAGCCGCAATGATCATGCAGACGATACCCTTGAGTGGGAAGCACATGAGCAGCAGGCCCACGACCATAACCGGCTGGCGCATGACGGCGCCCATCGTCGATGCCGTGCAGACGGCGACGCAAAAGACCGGATCGGCGCCGGTGAGGATAGCAAGGCCATAGCCCAGGCTCACACCCGAGAAGATAACCGGGAAGAAGTGGCCGCCACGCCAACCAAGGTTGATGAGGGCGGGCGTCAGCATGGCCTTAACAAGACCGGTCGCGATGAGCACGCTGGCGGGGATGGTCAGGTAGGTTTCCATGAGCACGTCGGCCTGGGTCTCGCCAGCAAACATGGTGTAGGGCAGGACCGTGCCGCAGATGGCGAGCGCCAGACCGGCTAGCATGGCCTTGACGACAGGACGCTCCCCTATTGCATGAGACAGTGCCTCGCTCGCATGTTCAGAGACAAAGTACAGCCATCCGCAGATTGTTCCGATCAGCGACAGAGGGATGAGCCAGACAAGTTCCAGGTTGCCCACCACGGCAGCCTCGAACCTCGGCATGCCCATGCCGCCGCCCATGAGCTGGCCGAGCAGCAGGTAGGTGCCCAGACCACCGGCAATCGCAATGCCGTAGACCACCGTCTTTTGCGCCTTGGGCAGCTTGATCGTGATCTCGTCGGACGCGGACTCATCGTCGGCGTCTTCGCCCTGGCCGTCAGTACTTCCGGCAAGCGGCGCCACAAAGCCAAACACGGGCGCGGTAAAGAGCGCCGTCAGAGCAGCCTGGGTGCCCAGCAGCGTAAGCTCCCTAAACTCGGCACCAAAGCGGCGCATGCGGTCGCCGACCCAGCTGCACAGGCCCGCGATGACGCCGGTCAGACCGGCTTCCGGTCCAATACTTCCGCCAAACAGCAACGGCAGCAGCGCCGCAATCGACAGCTTGCCCAGATTGTCGTACGGGTAGCGACCGTCTTGCTTTACCTTGGCCATCACCTGGTTGAGGTCATCGGTCTTGGTGCCCGTCGTCTTTTCGTACAAACCGATCAGCAGGCCGCCCAGCAGGCAGACGAAAAACGGGTATGGCAGAAAGCCAAACGGGCCGCTGGCAAGCTCGGGCGAAGCGACGCCCAGCGCGTGTGGAATCTCGGTCCATAGATAGTCGATGCCGTGCTCCATCGCAAAGAAGAACAGCCAGACTGCGGCACCTGCGAACGCACCGGTCACGGCAACGCTAACTAAAAACAGCGCGCGGTTTGTGGGTTTGGCAAGGTTATCCATCGGGTCCTCCCGCGGTCAAAGTCGACATAGATACGTTTTATTGTAGAGCGAGTGTGGCCCAGACAAGCCAACCGTCTGCGCCGCAAACGGCACCATTGGGAGCCATGGTGGGGCAGGCTCAAGGCTTATCCGTTGATAATCGAGGCAATCTCGCGCAAATCGTCGGCAAAGTAGATGCCGTGCTGGCGCTTCAGGCTCGAAAGCCCCTTATCAATCATGTGCCCGAGCAGCGCCTTGAGGTCGTTGTAGTAACCGTTCAGGTTGTACAAAATGCACGGCGCATCGAGATACCCCAACGACACGGCGGACATGACCTCGGCAATCTCCTCGAGCGTGCCCGTCCCACCGGGAAAGGCGATGAACGCATCGCCGAGCTCAATCATCTTGGCCTTGCGCTCGGCCATATCGCTCGTCACGATAAGGTCGTCGATACCGTCATGCTGAAACTCGGCCTCGATAAAAAAGCTCGGCTCCACGCCCGTCACATGTCCGCCAGCATCGAGCACGCTATCGGCGAGCGCGCCCATCAGGCCCGATTTGGACCCGCCGTATACCAACGCGTGGCCGTTGGTGCCAATCCAGTTGCCCAGCTCCTGTACCGCAAGTAGAAACGCCGGGTCATTACCGACGCTGGCACCCAGATACACGGTGATATTCATTTCAGTCCCCCTCATCGTGACGCGTGGCGCCCACTCTAGCGTTGGCGGCGGCGATATTCGCGCACGCGGCGCGACAGGTCGGCGAGCTCGTCACGATCGAGCTCTTCCAAATGCTCAAGATCGTCCATAAAGCGCGCCATGGTGTCCTTTTGGCGCAGCTTGATGAGCGTATTGCAGTAGTTCACCGCCACGCCCGTAAGCATGGCGATATAGAAGATACTGATGACGCCTAGGATGACGGTAATGCCGCGGGCAACCGGCGTTTCTGCCGGGATATCGCCAAAGCCGATCGTCGAGACCGTCTCAAAGCTAAACCAGAGACCATCACCAAAGGTGAGGGTCGTAGGCTCGGACAGCCAGACAGCCGTCGAGCACAGCAGGTAAAAGATAAGAAACAGGCCCGTGATGCGTGCAAAGCCAGCCTGTCGCAGCACATCGGCAAGCGTCCTCAACCTGTTCATCGCGACCCTTTCCACGAACAACCAATCACGTTCGCTCGGTATTGTCCCACAACCGGCAGTTAGGGACGTTCCTTTTGTGCCGGCAGAAAGGGACTGTCCCCAACTGCCGAGCGGGATCGTTTAGCGATGCAGCTGCCGACTGGGCAGGCTGAGCTGGTATCCTTATGCGGTAATGTCTCGATTCGTTAGGATTGCATGTGAGAGCTTCCGCTGTCCTTCGTTCAGTTATATATCGCGCCCTGGCCATTGTGCTTACCGCGCTTGCCGCGCTGAGTTCTATCGCGCCTGTCCAGGCTTTTGCCGATGACTCTAGTCAGCAGGTCAAAACGGTCCGCGTTGGTTGGCTCGTCAACAACGAGGGCTTCCAGGACGGCATCCCCGGCGAGCGTCTCTCGGGATGGGGTTACGAATACCTCCAGACCCTCTCGTACTACACACCCGGCTGGCAGTACGAATACGTCTCCGGCACCTTCACCGAGCTTATGGAGAAGCTCGAGACGGGCGAGATCGACCTCATGCCCAACATCTCCTACTCCGAGGAACGCGCCCAAAAGCTGCTCTTTTCCTCGAACCCCGAGGGCACCGAGCGCTACTACATCTATGCCAGGCCCGAGCGCGACGATCTGGCCAAGGGTGACCCCCGAGCGCTCCAAGGCCTTACCATCGGCTGCAACCCCGGCGTTATGCAAACCTTCGTTGGCCAGCAATGGCTCGCCAACGAAGGAATCGCCTGCACATACAAGGAGTATGACGGAAACTCCGTTCTCTTTGATGCGCTGGCAAACGGCGAGGTCGATGCCGTCATCATGAACGACACGACCTCGTCGCCCAGTGCCTCCCCCATGTTCTACATTGGGTCGAGCGACTACTATTTTGCCGTCCCCAAAAGCCGCCCCGACCTGATGGACGACATCAATGCCGCCATGACAGCAATCGCCCGCGTCAACCCACGCTATAACGACGAAGTCAAATCTCACTACTCGGCCCAAAACAGCGGTTCATCATCGCTCAACGGCCCCGAATGTTCCTGGCTCAAAGCAAACAACAACACCATCACGCTCGGCTACATTACGGGCAAACTCCCCTACTGCAACGAAGACGAAGACGGCAAAATGGAAGGCTCGCTCGCATCGCTTGCGACGACGCTACACGATAAATTTGGCATTACGGTCAAAACCGTCGCCTCTGATAGCTACAAGATGATGTCAAAGGCCCTGTCAGAGGGAAGCATAGACGTTGCGCTGCCGGCATACCGAGATTACTGGTTTGCCGAGCAATCAGGCGTTGTGCAGTCGGTATCGTTGGGGACCATGTCCCTCACCGCCATCCACACCGGCAGTAACCTGAAAAAAGACCTTCAGAACATCGCCTGTACCAAATCATCGTTTGTCAACAAAAATGCACTTGAAAGTCTATTCCCCACAGCGACCGTAACCGAATACCAATCCGACGATGAAGCGTTCGACGCCCTCAGGAAGGGAACGGCGCGCTGCATCGTCGCTCCCAGTTCACGCGTAAAAACCATCGGTGACCGTTATGATCTCGAGGACTGCGAGATGGTCGAGCTCCCTGACACCTGTGACCTCGCGTGCTTGATGTCGCGCGGCAAGCCCGAACTGCTGGGAATCATCAACAAGGGCATCATCAATGCCGGAGAATCGCTCTCCGCAAGTAATTACTCCTCCACGTCGTACACGGCCCAGGAATCCAACACGCTTCAATTCCTTTATCGCAACCGCACCGCCATTGCAGCTACCCTCATCGGTATGTTGTCGGTCGGCATCGTCCTGCTCATCTGGGCGCTCGTGCGCGCTCGAACCGAGCGCAAAAAAGCCGATGCTGCCAACGCCGCTAAGACGGCATTCCTCACGCGCATGAGCCACGACATCCGAACGCCGCTCAACGGTATCCTGGGCCTTATCGAAATTGAAGAATTGAAGGAAGGCGATATGCAAGTCGCCCGCGAGAGCCGTGCCAAGGCGCGCGTTGCCGCCAATCACCTGCTCTCGCTGATCAACGACATCCTCGAGATGGGAAAAATCGAAGACCGCAAGCTAACACTGGAACATGCGCCTTTTAACCTCAAAGAGCTTTGTGACGATACGCTGGTGCTGTGCAAGCTCCGCGCGTCCAGTAACGGCATCACAATGCAGGACAATAGTTTGCCGTACGCCACGGGGTCATACGTAATCGGCAGTCCCACCCATATCCGACAGGTCATGATCAACCTGTTAGACAACAGCATTAAGTACAACAAGCACGGCGGCTCCGTCACCTTTAGTTCACAGACCAAGCCACTCGATAACGGGCGCGCGCTCTTTTGCTTTAGCGTTTCGGATACCGGCATTGGCATGGCTCCCGAGTTTTTAAAGCATATCTATGAGCCGTTTGCCCAAGAAGGTGACGATGCGCGCAGCAAGTTCCAAGGAACCGGCATGGGCATGCCAATCGTCAAGTCGCTTATTGAACTGATGGGCGGCACCATCGAAGTCACCAGCGAACTCCATGTGGGCACCACGTTCTACGTGGAAATTCCGCTCGATATCGACAAGAACCCCCGGGCGCGGGCGAATACGGTCGAGAGGGCGCTCGACTGCTCGCTCGCCGACATGAACGTGCTGCTCGCCGAAGACAACGAATTGAATGCCGAGATTGCCCAGACGTTGCTAGAATCCGAGGGCGTCGTGGTCACCCGCGCCGTCAACGGCAACGAAGTCGTCGATCTGTACCTGTCTCATCCCGCCGGCAGCTTCGATGCGATCCTGATGGACATTATGATGCCGGACATGGACGGTTACGAGGCAACCCGCGCGATTCGCCTGAGCGAGAAGGTCGATGCAGCCGATATCCCCATCATCGCGCTCACCGCCAACGCCTTTGCCGAGGACGCCAAGGCGGCACACGACGCCGGCATGAACGCCCATCTGTCCAAACCGCTCGACTTTAACAAGCTCAAAAACATACTCGCCCGCATCAAGAAAAACGGAGCTGTTTCGCTATAGTTTGTGCTCAACAACCATACGCAGCAGAAAGGAAGCCAACAATGTTTAGGCCCTTACGCCGAAAGAAACGCGCCATCACTGACGAGGAAGCGCGCGAGCTGCTCGCTACCTGCAAGCGCGGCGTCTTTGCCGTCAACGGCGACGATGGCTACCCGTACGCCATTCCCGTCAACTACTTCTTTGACACCGAGCACGACAAGATTTATTTCCATGGCGCCAAAGCCGGCCACAAGGTCGACGCACTCAAGCGCGATGACAAGGTCTGCTTTACCGTTTACGGCAACGAGAGGTACAAGGACGGTGACTGGGCTCCCTACGTTATGAGTACCGTGATCTTTGGCCGCTGTCGCCTAGCGAATGACGCTCCCGCTTTTATCGAGGATAAAGTCCGCCAGCTCGCCCTTAAGTACTACCCTTCTGCCGAAGAAGTCGAAGAGGAAATCGCCAAGGACATTAAGGGCGTCCAGCTCTACGAGATTACGATTGAGCATCTCTGCGGCAAGCAGATTCAGGAAAAGTAAGCCCCTCAGCAGGCCTCATCAATAACAATATGGCCTGGTTCCAACCCACCTTGGAACCAGGCCATATGCTTATAGAGCGTCGGCGGCTATGTGTGCAAGCGCCTCAACGAGCTCCTGCGAGCTCACGGGTTTACTCAGGTGCGCGTCCATGCCCGCCTCACGCGAAAGCCTACGGTCGTCGGCAAAGGCGTTCGCACTCACGGCGATAATCGGCGTGGTCACGGCATCCTCTCGATCGAGTGCTCGAATTCGACGCGTGGCCTCAAGGCCATCGATACCGGGCATCATGATGTCCATCAACACAACGTCGTACTCGTGCGGCGCGCTCGCGGCAAACGCCTCAACGGCAGACTCGCCATCCTTAGCATGCGTCACGACGGCACCGGCACGGCTGAGCGTAAACTGCGCGATCTCGGCATTCAGATCGTTATCCTCTACGAGCAAAACGCGCAAGCCCTGGAGCGCATCGCCATCGCCCGCATCTACGCGAACTGCCTGAGGAATCTCGGAGCGATCGCACTTCTCGAACGGCAGGCGGATGGTAAACGTCGTCCCCTGCCCCAAGACGCTCGTAAAGCTCATGGTTCCGCCCATAAGCTCGACCAGCTGCTTGGCAATGGACGCACCCAGGCCAGTTCCCGATGAAGCGCCTTCCACCTGTTGCTCCTCGCGGCAAAACGGCTCGTAGAGGTGCTGTTGGAACTCCTCGCTCATGCCGATACCGTTGTCGGCGATCGTGTATTCATAGACGGGGACGCCATCCGCTGGCTCCACCTCGCGGCACACCAGGCGAACATAGCCGCCCTGGCGATTGTACTTGACGGCATTGCCGGCAATATTGAGCAACAAGCGCTTGAGGTGCGTCACGCTCACCCGCGCATAGGGATGATCAAGCGTCTGCTGGTCGCAGATAATTGTCACCAGACGCTCCTCGGCCTGGCGCTCCAAAATATCGCGCACTTCACAGTTAAGGGCCACCAAATTTATGGGTACAAGGTTCAGATCGATTTGCCCGCTCTCCAGGCGACTCATATCCAGGGCCTCGTTGGCAAGGTCGAGCAGCAGTCCCGATGCCGTCCAGATCTTTGAGCGGCACTCGGTCTGCTTTTGCAGATCGTCCGCATTGGCATCGCCGACCTCGACCATGCCGCGAATGCCGTTGATGGGCGTGCGCAGATCGTGGCTCATGCGACGCAAAAACTCCGTCTTTGCCGAGTTGGCAGACGAGGCCTCACGCGCTGCCTTTGCCAGCTTGTCGCCATAGTCGCGCTCCTGCTGCAGCAAGTCCGTCAAACGTCGACGATCAGCGCGGCGACGCACCATCACAACAACGGCTATAACACCGCTGTAGAGCACCAGCACGCCGGCAGCAACAGCCGCGACGACCTCAAAGTAGCGCCGCGCCGAGGCATAGGTGTACACGTAGAACCCGCGCGCTTTTCCAAATGTGCCCAAATACCACTCGCCGCTGGCGTTGACCAGTCGGACTTTGCCGGGCAGGCATCGATCCTTAATACCGTCGACAATAAAGACATCCGTTGCAGGCAGATTGAATACGCCCAATATGGTGGGTTCAACGGCATTGGTCGCAACGACCTTGCCATCGCTTTCGATCACGATATTGCCACTGTCGATGGTCTCATAACCACCGAGCAAGCTCTGCAGTTTGAGCGTATTGCTTGCAACTGCCTTCGCGCTCTGATGCCTGACCGCGATAACGATGCCCTCGCCATCTTGCCGGGTCACGCAACCAATGTCTGCGACCGAATCATCCGAAAGCGTAATGCGGGCGGTATAGGACTTAAGCGGATGGGCTGCCACCTCCAGCACGGGTGCTTCCTTGAAATACGCAGCGAGCGACTTGTAGCCCACGCCATCCGTCGAGGACTCGGACACCAAATTGCCCGATGCGTCCGTCACGATCAGTGCGCTCACGTTGAACTGGTCGGCATATTGCTCCAGCATGGCGTTATCCACCGAACCGTCGCGCTCCATATCGCGCGCTGTCTCTCCGGCGATCTCCATAACGCGAATCAGGTTTTTGGTCGTATAGGCGCTATTGAATGCATCGTAGGAAAGGCTCTGCGTCGCCACGTAATCGACAACGTCGGCAAAGCGCTGCTCGGCCTGAGCTGTCGTGTAGCCGTAGCTCATCATGCCGGCAACAACCGAGAGCGCTATCCCCAGCAGGGCGACAAGGAGCCATGCCCCTGTCGAACGATTGCCCCGCTCCTGAGCGGCGTGGTCGGGCGCATCGATCATGACAGGCCCTCCATATTCAAAAATGGCGAAGGGTCATCAAAGTACTTTGACACCAGACGTTCCACGGTGCCATCGGCAAGCATTTCTTGGTAGGCATGAGTGAGCTTAACGTCGATGCCACGCGTATCGTTGATATCGAAAGCGGTGCCCAAACCAACCTCTAGCAGCGGCTCATCTAAAATGCGATACGTTACGCCATAGTCTTTTTCGTAGGTGAGCAGCGAGGACTCATGCGCGGCGATAGCGTCGACCAGACCCTCGACGAGCGCCGGGTTCAGGTATGAGCGGTCCGAAAAGCAGTAGAGCTCTTTGATCTGCGGAACGTTTTCATTTGTATGATTGAGCAAAATGTCCTCGGGCTTGGTGGTGGACTGGACCGCCACGACCTTATCCTCAAGATCGGCAAGCGTGTAGATATCGCTCTGGGGATCGACCGCGACCACCTGGCGGCTCGCAAGGTACGGGCCGGCCCAACGATACTCGTTTTCGCGACCCGTCATGCTAAAGCTGCCCATGACGCAATCGAGCTCGCCGCTCGCCAGTAGCTCGTTCTTCTTTTCCCAATCGATCAGCTGGTACTTTGGCTTGTAACCAATGCGGGCCAAAGCCTCGGTCAATATCTCGACATCCAGGCCAACGATATCGCCGTACTCGTCGGTATACACAAACGGTGGATAGAGGTCGCTGCCAACATTGAGCGTCTTAAGGTTGTCGTCTTTGGCTTGCGAGGCGTCCAGGCCTTCTAATGCAGACGTCGAGGCCCTGCCATTCGACCCGGAACAGCCGGCTATCGCTACGACAAAGGCACACGCTACCGCAAGCGCGACAAACAACGATATGGCAACCGAGCGACGGGGTCTTTTCATCGAGCTCCAGACGATCCTGCTTACAGACTGAAATGGTTGAAAATAATAGCAAACAAAACCACACGAGTGCCCAATGGTTACAGACGTTTTACCATGCGGGGCCTTCCAGCCGACTTGGCAGAAGGCCCCGCATGCAGTGCTCACTTACCGTGCATTAAAAACGTAGTGGTCCAGGCGGTCGCACGCCTCCCTTACGCGCGAAAGCGGCAGCGCCAGATTCACGCGAATGTGGCAGGGCCCGTGGAACGGGCGGCCGTCCTGATACCCCACGCCCACGCGCGCCCCCTCGTCGAGCAGCCACTGAATATCGCGGCCATGCTCGCGGCACCACTCGGTGCAGTCCAGAAACACCATGTACGTGCCCTGCGGACGTGAATAGGACACGCCCTCAAAATGCTCGTCCACGTAATTGCAGAAGTACTCGATATTATCGGCAAGCACCTGGTTGAGCTCGTCCACCCACTCGTAGCCTTGCGGCTGATAGGCACCGATAAGCGCATGCATGGAGAGGACATTCATCTCGTTGTAGTGAGTCTTGTTGGACACGGCGCACACGCGGTCGCGTAGCGTCTCGTTATAGATGATGTGGTAGCTGCCGACCAGGCCCGCCAGGTTAAACGTTTTGCTCGGCGCATAGAGGGCAACCGTGCGCATGCGGGCATCCTCGCTCACCGACTGCGTCGGGATATGCTTGTGGCCCGGCAGGATGATATCGGACCAAATCTCGTCCGAGATCACCATGCAATCGTGCTGGCGATAGATGTCCATGGCGCGCTCGATCTCGTCGCGCTCCCATACGCGGCCGCAGGGATTGTGCGGCGAGCAGAACACCGCGGCATGGATGTGGTTTTGCGCGAGCTTGTGCTCCATGTCCTCAAAGTCCATACGCCACACGCCTTGGTCGTCGAGCTTAAGCGGGCTGTGGACAATGCGATAGCCCGCGGCCTCAATGGACTTGGTAAAGCCGATGTAGGTAGGACTGTGGACCAGCACCGCATCGCCCGGCTGAACATACGCACGCAGCGTCGACACGACACCGCCCAGCACGCCGTTTTCGTAGCCGATATGTTCAGGGCGCAGGCCCTCGACGCCATTGCGGCGGCTCTGCCATTCGATGATGCGGTCGAAGTACTCGGCGCGCGGGTTAAAGTAGCCAAACATGGGATGCTGGGCGCGCTGAATGATGTGCTCCTGGACCGTGGGCACCGTGGCAAAATTCATGTCGGCCACCCACATGGGAATGCGGTCGAAGCCCTCGTCGGGTGCGTTCGGAGCCATACCGGGGATCTCGCCCCAGGAGTCAACGGCGATGGAGTCCATGCCGTGGCGGTCTATAAGCGAGCTAAAGTCGTATTTCATGCTGAGCTCCCGTGCAAAGTGATTGTTTTGGTAGGCGTTATTGTCCACCAGCACGGGCGATTTTGGCATGGGGTTTGGCGCTTAATTTGACGGGTGCGGACGAATGGCTGGTTAGTCTTGCGCGTCGTTGACGGCGACTACGGTTAGCTGGGTTTCATCGACCGTAAAAGATATGTCGAGTCCGGCGTAGGCCAAGTGGTAAACGCGGTTTGGCTCGTGCTTGCTGCCCGCGCGGCGTGGATCTTGGCGAAGGACCTCGACCAAGCCGGGGAGCTTTGCGGGAAGGACCATATCCTGCAGCGCTTGCGGGAACTCGACGTCGAGCTCTTGCCACGGAGCATCCTCAATCCAGCCGCCGGTCGCATCCGAGTGGCAATCCGCAAACGGGATGTAGGGCTTAATGTCGTAGATGGGCGTGCCGTCACGCAGGTCGGCCCCCAGCACATGGATGATGGGGCCATCGTCGGTGAACTCGACACGATCGAGCTTGACGCAGGTAAGCCCAATGGGATTAGGGCGAAACGGACTGCGCGTGGCAAACACGCCCACACGTTCGGCTCCACCCAGACGCGGCGGACGCACGGTTTTCGACCATTTTGCGTTGGCGCCGGACCTGTCCTGCGTTTTGGCATCGGCGGCTATGTCCTTAGCCGTGCCGCCGGGCGTACCGTTTTCGAAGCGCCACAGCAGCCATAGGTGAGAGAAGGAGTCCAGACCCTCAACCGCTGCATTGGAGGCAAATTCCGGCTCAAAGACGATGCGTCCCTGCAGATGGGGTGCCAAAAAGCTGTTGCGCGGAATGCCGAACTTCTGCGGCAGGTCGGTATGTATGTGTGCAATAGGTTCCATGCCGGTCATTGTACGGCATGGAGGTGTGGAGCGTTGCGCGCAATTCTTCGCCGCAGTCCCCGTCGTGCAACCAACGGTTGCTTGGAAGGGCGCCTGCCGCCGCGTATGCTTAAGCCATCAACCAGCAGAAAGGAGCCGCTATGGCCTTTGCAGAAAAGCTCATTGCCATCCGTCGCGCCCATCACCTTACCCAAGAGCAGCTCGCCGTCAAACTCTTCGTCACACGCCAAGCCGTCAGCCGTTGGGAGCGCGGCGAGGTCACCCCGGGCATCGACATGATGAAGCTCATTGCCGCCGTAACCGGCGAGCCACTGTCCCACCTGCTCGAAATGCCCGAGCATTATTGCCAGAGCTGCGGCATGATACTTACGCCCGACGACTGCGGCACCGATGCCACGGGCGCCACGACCGACCATTACTGCAAGTGGTGCTACGACCACGGCAAGTACACCTACGACACCACCATGGAGGCAATGATCGAGGATTGCGCCCCGCGGCTGGCGCAAAACACCGGCATGTCGCTCGACGAAGCCGTCTCGCTCATGGGCGCCGTCCTGCCGCAACTGGAGCGCTGGCGCACCGTGCAGGAAAACGAGGAGCGCTACGGCGCCGAAGCGCGGGCACGCTATGGCGATGAGGCTATCGATGCAGCAAATGAAGCGCTGCTGGACATGGACCCCGAGACATGGAACGACATGAAGGAACTTGAACGCGCTGTTCTGGGCCAACTTTCGATTGCCATGGGCATTGGCGACCCAGAGAGCAACGAGGCCCACAAACTTGTCGCAATGCACCGTCGATGGATTGCCCTTAACTGGGGACACGAGCCCCAAGACGAAGCATACCTGGGCCTCGCCCACGGCTATCTTGCCGATCAGCGCTTTGTTGACTACTACGACAAGCCCTGCGGCACCGGAGCCACGGCGTTTCTGGTCCAGGCCATCGAGTCGTCGTTGACGCGCGCATAGACCGCGGCTGCTTTGGGTATTTCAATCGAAACCTCAACCGATTGGAGACCCATGGCTACTAATCATGAGCTCACGCTGTACGTTATGACCGGCTGCCCGTATTGCATAAAAGTCAAGCGATTCCTTGCCGATAACGGTGTGACCATCCCCGAGCGCAATATCTCGACCGATACCGAGGCCGAGCAGACGCTCATCGCCGTCGGCGGAAAACGCCAGGTTCCCTGCCTGTTCATCGACGGCAAGCCACTCTACGAATCGAGCGACATCATCGCGTGGGTACAGAAGAACCTGCTCTAACACTCGCGTTGCGACCGACTCGCCCCAACCCATACGACCCAAACATGTACGTCAGCATCCAAAGTCAACATTTTTCGACATCTTTGGATGCTGACGTACAGCTTTTTGTGGCTAGTCATTGGGGACGTTCTTAAATGACTAGTCGTTAAAGAACGTCCCCAACGACCAACTAGCCGTGGAAGCGGGCTATGGGTGCAAGTGGCTGCTCGCGAAAGACGCGCTCGACGGCGGCGCGATATTCGTCGACCTTTTTAGTCTTGCGTACGAGCTTGTGAACAGTAGCGGGGTCGGCGAAAGCGCACTTGGCGTAGAACCACCACTCCTTCATACGAAAGACCGCGTTACCGCCAATCTCTTCTGCATAGGCCGCAAACAGCGTGTCGTGGAAGCGCTGCAGCTCAGCAGCCGTGGCAGCAGGGCCGCCCTTGACCATGCGAGCCAGCGCGGGGTTCGCGAGGAGGCCGCGCCCCAGCATTACATGGCGCGTGCCGGGATAGGCCTCCACCAGCGCATCCATATCCTCAAGATCAAAAATGTCACCGTTATAGGCGACCGGAAACGGCGCACGCTCCAGCGTTTCGCCATAGAACTCCTTGCGCGGCGAGCCCGTATAGCGGTCCTTTTGTACGCGCGGATGCACGATCAGCTCTGCCAGCGGCATGCGGCAATACAGATCGAGCACGCGCTCGTATTCGTCGTCACTCTCCAGCCCCAGCCTAGTCTTGACCGACACCGGCAACGGCGACCGCTCGCACACATCGCTTAAGAACGCCTCGAGCTCGTCGAGATTGCGCAAGAAACCCGATCCCTTGCCCTTGGCAACAACCGTTCCCGAGGGACAACCCAGGTTGAGATTGGCCTCGCGGTAGCCCATGTCGGCGAGCACGTGCGCCGCCCACACAAACTCATCCGCATTCTTGGACATCAGCTGAGGCACTACGTTGAGCCCCTGGTTATTGACAGGGTCGACCTCTTTAAACGCCTTGCCGCCAAAGCGGTTTCCCACCCGCGGCGGCGGCAAAAACGGCGTGTAGTAGCAGTCGAGCGCACCAAAGCACTCCGCATGCACGCGGCGGAACACATGCCCGGTAATCCCCTCCATGGGGGCCAACGATAGAATCATCAATATCTACCCTCAGATCAATGCGGCAAAGGGACTGCCCCTTTGTCACATGCATTATGCCTTGTCCTTGAGGTGGCCCACAAGGCGGAGGCAGTTACTTGACGCCAACCAGCCCTCCAACCATCCCTGCGCAACGAAGGTGAACGGTGTCCACGAACAGCAAGTAAGGCCGCCCCGCAGCAGCTCCCCCACTCATCTATACTCAAGAGTGCGTGTGCATCGCCCCCGAAAAACGATGAGAGTCGAGGTCCCCCATGCAGCAGCTCACCGAACAAGAAAAGAAACGCATCCAGCGGTACTGCACATACCCCAAGATCGCAGCGACCGCACTCGTCATGTCGTTCGTAGCATGTCTGCTCATGCTGCCGCTCCAAATGATCAACGATATCGCGTTCCGCCAAAAAGAATTCCAACCCGCGGGCATATATACCGCCATCGCACTCACTGTAATCGAACTCGTCGTCTTTTGCTATTGCGCTCTTGCGCCGCGCTTTGGAATGCAGGGCAAACAGTGGAAGGAGCTGCAGAGCAGGCTTGCGGTAGCCCAAACCAACAAAGACCGCTCCGCGGAGGTCGCCGGCGTGCTCGCCACGCAAGCTGCCGGCCGCCTGCTCAAGAACAGTGATAACGATCTCGCGCGCAATCTGGGCGGCGCCGCGGAGGTCGCCGGCGCCGTAGGGGCAGTTGCCACCGCGGCAGACGTGCTAGCCGAGACCTCGAGCAATGCCGAGGCCATGGCAAACGCATACGGCGTGACGATTCCAAGCGTCAAGAAGCAGGTCATAGCTCTCGCAGTGGTGCCCGCCATTGTGTTGATTGGCGTCTACATCCCGCAGTTTGTCCAGGGAAATAACGAGCTTCAGGCGAGAAAGACTACAGCCGCCGAGCAGCTCACCATCGCGCAAGATGCCTTGGAGCCCGCGTGCGAACGCGTCGCGGCAGACAACCCATATGAGTCGTATCACGACTACGGCTACCGCATTATCGGCTATCTGCGCGATAATGACCTCGGCGCTCAAGCAGCCTATGTCTACCTTTCTTTCGATGCAGACGGCATGCTCACGGACGTCGATTACACCAGCCAGATCGACCCCGAGGCAAGCCTTGCAGACAACCTCGCCCGCGCCGAGCAGGACATCGCGACGCTCTGTGCCCCGCTCAACGGGTTGGACATTTCCGTTGCCACACCGGGCCTCCTCACGCCATGCAGCCTGTCGGATGAATTTAAACAGGCATTTTTAGCCGGATCCCTATATGAAGAAATCAGCATCAAGACGGAGGACGAATCTATCAAGTCGTACTACACCTTTGACACCGAGCCCAAAGAAGAGTTCGACGAGTACACCCATCCGGAAATTAGGCTCATGCTCTCTGCAAAGAAGAACTGAAGGCTTACGCTCTAATTGCCGCTCGCAAACATCGTCTATATCTCGAGGTCTAATACTTTTCCAAGAAGTGAACGACCGTTTTTGGACCCCCGAAGCATCGACATTTTCAGACGTCAAAACCGCAGGATTTGGCTGACAAAACCGCAGGAAATTGCATCTCAAAAGTGTCGATGCTTCGGGGGTCCGTTTTTACTCGTTCACTTCTTGGAAAAGTATTAGACCTCGATTTACAAGCCACTCAATGTGACAAAGGGGCTGTCCCTTTGTCACATTCGATGAAAAAGGGCACCGATGTTAGTCGATGCCCCAAAGCGGCTGCAGGTTAAGCCCTACAGCGTATGTCTATGACGAATCGAACTATTCGTCCCAGGAGAGGTTCTTACCAGTCTTTTTTGCCAGCAGCAAGAACAGGCCGATAATAACGTTGCATGCGATGCAGAAGATGAAGACGCCCTGGAAGGAGCCGACAAGCTCATAGACCTTCATCATAACGGGCATGCCAAAGGCGCCGACGATATAGCCCACAGAGCAGATCAGCGCGAAGATGCGACCGAAATCGCGGGAGCCAAAGACATCCATAACCAAAACGGTCAGGGCAGTGCCAGCGATAACGTACATTACGTCGTTCACGCCTGCTGCGAGGATGCTGAGCGTCGAGTTGCCGCTGCTCATCATGAGCATGACAAAGGAGAGGATGGAGACAGCGAGCCAGCCCAGAATGGCCTTCGTGCTGCCGAACTTATCGCAAGTGGTGCCGACGATCGGATTGAGGAACAGATCGAAGAGCGATGCAGCGGATACCATGAAGCCGCCCACCATGGGGCTAAAACCAACCTCGGAAGCATACGTCGGGAAGAGCTGGTTCATGCAGCAAGTGAGCTGAACGAGGCAGAGGAAGCCGATGCAGAAGAAGAAGGCAGGCGACTTAATGGCGCGTGCATAGCTAACGCCACGCGTGCTATCCTCGGTCGTCTCCTCGGTCTCGGTGACCGTCTCGCCCTCGACGTAGCCATAGGGCATCATGCCCTTGTCCTGAGGCTTATAGCGGATAATCAGGACGGAAGCGGGGAGAATGAGCACGGCGGAGACGCCAGCGAGCACCAGATAACCAGTCCTCCAGCCAGCGGCCTCGATGACAGAGGTGATGACGGGACTCATGATGAGCATGTAAATCGAGTTCACTGCCCAAGCGAGACCAATTGCCAGGCCACCAGATTTTTTGAACCACTGGTCAATAACGTCGGACATGGCGACGCCGGTGGTGAAGGCGAAGCAAACGCCAATCAGGGCGCCAGCGGCGATGAACATCCAGACTTCGGTGTAGAAGGCCATGCCTGCGCCGGCAGCGAGCAAAATAAGCTCGACGACGGGGAGCCAAACCTTGCCAACGACCTTGGGGATGAGTTTTCCGACAAACGGAAGAGCCGCCGCAAGACCAATGAGCGTTGCGGTGAAGTAATACGAGAAGATTGAATAGTCAAACCCGAACTCCTCGCACACGGGTGCGACGAAGGAGCCGGCGATTACGCTATAGGATCCAGTCGTACCAGCAGACATGAGGCCAAGCGCGATTACGAGAACCCATGCGTAGACCTTGCTGCTCTTTAACTTTGCATTTTCCATTGATACAACTCCTAGAGACCTAGAAGGGCACACATAACGGCCTTGATAGTGTGCTGACGGTTCTCTGCCTCACGGAAGATGACCGAAGCGTTGGCCTCAAAGCACTCGTCGGCAATCTCGAAACCCTCGGTGATGATCTCGCAATGGAGGTCGTTCTTGCACTGGTCGAGGAGCATCTTGCCAACACGGTGATCTGCGTTGTGGACAGAAGGAAGCTCATGCATGCAGAAGATGTCGGGATTGTTGGTGCGCTTGCACAGCTCGCTGGTGACGCGATAGGGGTACAGAGACTCGGCATCGCCCAGCCAGGAGTTGTAGTCGTCGGGATCCAGAACCTCTTCGCCGCACTCGGGGTTGATGTAGCGCCACTCCTCGGTAACGATAACGTCAACGCCATCCAAGGCATCGAGGTCAGAGGTGATGGTAAAGGTCCTATTGGGAGCGTACTTGGCGTAGCAGGCCTCCACCTCTTCGACCATTTCCTTGCACATCTGATGACGGAGGTCGTCGGGACCGATGGCGAGGAAGTCCATGTCGAGCATAGCGCACAGACGGCCATACCACACCGGGGCGCCGGCGCAGTTGCCAACGAAAGCCATCTTCTTGCCGCGGCTCGTACGCAGACCGCCCCATTGCTCTTCCATCGTAAGAGCGTCAGCGAGCATCTGAGTCGGGTGATCGCCGAGAGTAAGGGCATTGATGACCGGGATGTCAACCAGGTCGGCGACGTCATAGAGGAACTGCTCGTCCTTCTGCGCGCGGTAGACGATGAGATCATACATGCCGTTAAAGACGCGCATGGCATCCTTGACGGTCTCGCAGTCACCCATGTGGGAGTTGGTCAGATAAGTGAAGCCCATGCCCAAATCGTTGCAGGAGGTCTCGAATGCGCAACGAGTACGGGTCGAGCCCCACTCAAAGTTGGCGAGGACGTTTTTGCCGGGGAAGTAGCGCTGGTCGACACCAGACTTCTTCTGAGCCTTAAGGTTCCAGGCAAGATCGATGAGATAGCGGAAATCCTCGGAGGAGAGATCATGGATGTTGATGTAGTCGCGACCGCGGAGGCTGTTGTTCATGCCTATTTTCCTTTCAATTGGTCGATAAATAAATGGCGAATGCGTCCCCGAGTGAAACACGGATATCCCTCGGGGACAGTAAATGTGGCACTTGGATCAGGCAGCGCAAGTTCGAGAACTTGCTAGCAGCTGGCGGCCACGTCCTTGGTCCAGCAGTGCACGCCGCCGCCGGACAGGTTAAGCGCAAGAGAGTCGATCATGATGACCTTGCGATCGGGGAAGCAGCTCTCAAGAACCGCCTTGGCCTGCTCGTCCTTCTCCTTCACGACTTGGCTCATGCCTTCGTGGTAATAACGCTGGCCTAGAACGACGCCGTTGCAGATGAGGAAGTTGCAGTAGCTCGCTGCGGCATAGAAGTGAACGGGGCCCTCGGGCCAAGGGGTGCCATCCATGAACTTGCCGCCCATTTCGTCGATGAAGCCCTTATACAGCTCGTAGTCCTCATCGCCGGGGGCGATGACAACCTCGATCGGCTCAGCAGTGGGCATGCGGACGATCTCGAAGGGCTTGCCCTCCCAGTCCGTCTCGTTGCTCAGAATCTCATAAGCTGCCTCGATGCGGCGGCGCGACTCGGCGCCCGCCTTACTCGAAGCGGCCTCTTCGTCGGACACCTCGGCAAGGAGAATCTTGTTCGGAGTGATAAAACGGCACATCTCATCGATGTGAGCGGCAAAGCTCATGCCAAAGACGGGGGTTCCGTCTTCCTTCTCGTCGAGGATGCCCAGTCGATAATCGTCGTCCTCAAGCATGGGCTGAGGAAGCCAGATAACCTTGTTGAGGTTGTAGATGCGCTTATACTCGGCCTCTACCTCATCTTTCGTGAACTCGGGATTGCGCTTACGGCATTCCGTGTCCTCGATGGCGATCAGGGTGCCGTGACCGTCAAACTCACGATCGCCGCCCTCCGAAACCATTTCGGAATTGACGATATCGAAGCAACCGAGCGCAACCGCCATGTGAACGGCTGCCTTACGTGCGGACTGGCACTCCGGGGAGTTCTTGTCCCACACGCCATAATAGGTCCAAGCGGGGTTGACCATATAAGAATGGCCTTTGTCGTCGACCATGATGCTGGGGCCGTTGTCGCGGACATAGAAGTTGGAGTCTTCGAACTGCGTGATCTCGATGCGATCAAGATCAACCCCCTCCTCCTTCAGACGTGAGCAAGCTTCCTCATAGGAGCCGGGGGTGCCGCAATTGAGGTTGACCGTAACGTCGCCATACTCGAGCAGAGCCTTGATCACGTCAACGCAGGGCTGGCGGTTATCGTAGCCCTCTGCACGGATGTAATCGGGAAGCCATGTCACATAGACGTTGGAGCGCTTCTCGAACTCGCCCGGCATACGATAGTTCTCGTACATGGTTGGTCCTTCCGTCGGGTTTCCCGCGATGCTGTCCGGCCGCGACAATAGCGGGGTTTCACCTGCTATAGTACTACTATACCTACCGTTCGGTAGGTAGTTTTGAATAATTGCCGCTCGCCTACTGATACGTACCGTTCACCGTATATAGTGGTCATGTTTGGACACGAATTAATGTTCCGTTGCCATCCTTAATAATGTTGGTAGTGCGGAAGTGATTTGCAATGGAGAAATGCAGCGTGAGCACAAGAAAAAAAATATTGGACGCAATGTACGATCTTGTGGCAGAAGTCGGTTATGACAAAGCGTCTATCGGAAAGATTTGCGACTTTGTCGGTATATCCAAGCCATCGGTGTACTACTACTTTCCCTCTAAAGAGGAGATTTTCACTACGCTCTTGGACAGCATGTTTCCGACCATTGACTATCAGCGCGACTACTCGCTAATAGTCGATAGGGACGGGTTCAAGGCCGCGCTTATCGAGCTCGGCAATTCAGTTATAGGTGGCTATCGAAGCGATGAAAAACGCCGGCGCGTGCTGGCCGAGGTTAGCGTTCAAGCAAATCGAATTCCTGCAGTTCAGGAACGTCAAGCGACGGCGACCAAACGAACCATGGATGCGCTTAAAGACATCCTTCTTCATGGTGTAGAGATTGGCGCGTTTTCCGATAGTGCCGACGTGATGCTCTACGTACAAATTCTTTATACCGTTCTGGAGGGAGCGAGCAATACGGTTGCTCAAGGTGAGGATATTGATGAAAAAGCGGTTTGGGCGGGAATAGTCGAGCTTATGTTCAAATAGACCAGCCAAGCTGAAACGCATGTTGACACCCATGGTGCCTGTGAGCAACCTTTAAAACGAAAACAGGGGTCGACTCCAGTCTGGCTTGGAGTCGACCCCTGCTTCGTGGCAATCTATGCCGATGCAATCGGCGCTTATTACTTTTCAGCAGCCTTACTGAGAAAGCCGGAAACGATAGCAAACGCAGCAATCATAAGGTTGCAGGCAATGCAGAAGATAAATACTCCCTGGAATGACCCTGCCATGCCATAAACCTTCATCATGACCGGCATGCCAAACGCACCAACGACATATCCTGCCGAGCAAACAACCGAATAGATTCTTCCGAAGTCTTTCGACCCAAAGAGTGAGAGGAGCAGCATAGGCATTGCCGTTCCAACGATGGCAAACATGACATCATTTACTCCGGCGGCGATGATGGAAACGGTCTCGTTGCTTCCGCCAACCATGAGAAGCAAAAATGAAAGAATGCTGACCGCCGTCCATGCGACTGTCGCTTTAATGGCGCCGAGCTTGTCGCATGTCTTACCTACAAAGGGATTTAGGAAGATATCGGAAAGCGAAGCTGCCGAAACCATCAAGCTTCCTACGATGGGATTGAAGCCGACCTCACTTGCATAGGTTGGGAACAGTTGGTTCATGCAACAAGTGAGCTGTGCCACGCAAAGTAGGAGGGCGCAGAGGATGAACGACGGAGTTTTCACAACATCGCGGAGCATCATACCGGTAAGGGAGTCTTCCTGCTCATCAACACCGTGACCTTCACGGGCTTCGTTGACGATTTCTCCGTACGGAAGCATATTGCGATCGGATGGTTGAAAGCGAATGATAAATGCGCTTGTGGGCAAAATCATAGCTGCCGAAATGGCTGCAAGTACAATGAATCCCATGCGCCAGCCCTGCTGCTCAATGACCAGCGTAATGACAGGGCTAAGCAGAAGTGTGCAAAGGGAATTGACGCCCCAAGCGACGCCGATGGCAAGACCAGATGATTTCCTAAACCATTGATCGATGACGTCAGACATGTAGACGCCCGTTGTGAACGAAAAGCAGACGCCGATCACTGCGGCGGAGACGATGAACATCCAGACCTCGGTGTAGAACGCCATTGCGGCGCCAGCAGCAATAAGGACGAGTTCAACGCTAATATGCCATGGTTTGCCGATTACTTTTGGAATGAAGCGACTCAAAAGTGGAAGTCCAAGCGCAAGACCAAGAAGGATCGCGGTGAAATAAAAAGAAAAAGAAGTGTAGTCAAAGTCCAGGTCTTCACATACTGGAGCAACGAATGAGCCGGCAATAATGCTATATGTGCCAGTTGTTCCGGCGGACATTAAGCCGAGCGCAATAACGACGATCCAAGCAAATGCGCCGCTTTCACGGGGGCGACCATTTTTGGCTGGTGTGGTGAGAGTCATAGTTACTCCATTTCTATCGGCAATACATCCTATATGCCTACCGATAGGTATATAAACCAGAGAACTCTTCGTCAAGCATTAAGCGGGGAGAGGGGGCCTTAACGTGCCGAACGGTAATTGGGCCCTTGCGAAAGCGAGGTCTAATACTTTTCCCGGGAAGTGAACGGCTAGATTTGGACCCCCGTAGCATCGACATTTTCAGACGTCAAAACCGCAGGATTCGACTGGCAAAACTGCAGAAAATTGCTTGCCAAAAGTGTCGATGCTTCGGGGGTCCGTTTTTACTCGTTCACTTCTTGGAAAAGTATTAGACCTCGATTTACAAGCCGCTCAATGTGACAAAGGGGCTGTCCCTTTGTCACATTATTCGGAGCGCAGGGCTTCCACGGGGTCCTTTTTGGATGCACTGCGGGCCGGCAGCAGGCCGGCAACGACCGTCAGCAGCACCGAAATTGCAATGAGCACCAGCGCATCCTGCACGGGCAGACTCATTAGGTTGGGGACCTGTTTGGCCGCAAGCGCCCAAGCATTGACCGGGAAGCTCACGAGCACCACGACGACAATGGCAAAGACGCCGGCGATGAGGCCCTCGATAAAGGTCTCGGCGTTGAACACGTTGGCCACGTTGCGCTTTGACGCGCCAATCGCGCGTAGGATGCCGATTTCCTTCTTGCGCTCCAGTACGCTGATGTAGGTGATGATGCCGATCATGATGGAGCTCACGACCAGGCTGATGCTCACGAACGCGATGAGCACCAAGCTGATGGTATTCACGATATCAGTCACCGAGCCCATGATGATGCCCATGTAGTCGGTGTACGAGATTGCCCGCTCGTCGTGGCCGGCGGCTTTGACCTGCTTGTTGTACGTATCGATATGGTCGAGTACGCGCTCCTTGGCCTCAAAGTCACGCGGGAAAATCTTAACCGAGATGGGGTCCGCCTCGTCCGCATAGCCCAACGTGGTCAGATTGTTGTCGTAGGTGAGCTTCGACGCCTTGGCATAGCTCATCATGAGCGAACTCAGGTCCTCGGCGTCCATGTTGAAGTGAATGGCATTGGCAAAGGCGCTCGCATCGACACGCATGGCGCCCGCCAAGTTGGCAATACTCGACGACATCTGCGTAGCCATCTGTCCTATGAGCCCCGCCGCGCCTGCTTTAAGCTGGGACGATACCGTCGACGCTATCTGCTCGCTGATTGCCTTCATCACCTGATCCATTGCCTGCTGAAGATACGGAGCCAGCTGCTTTTGCACATAGTCGGTCATCGCCTGTTGAAGGCGCTCGGCCAGGGCATCGCCGCCGAGCGCCTTCAATTGAGCCAGGCATTGCTGGGCCGCGGTATCACTCTCAAGATACGTCGAGAACGCGGCGGCAAGCTTTGACGCGTCCTTAAGATCTTCGGGCGTCAGCGCCTTAAACTGTTCCGACTGCATAAAGCCCGTGAACAGCTGGTTGGCAAGCGTTCCCACCTGCTGCATTTGCTCGGGCGTGAGCTCCAGACCGTCAAAGATACCCGAAAAATCTGGGGTTGGCGCTTTTGCCATGATGTCGCTGAAGTCGATGTCCTTGCCAACGCCCGAAAGGTCAATGTCCAGCCCCGACAGATCGATACCAGAAAGGTCCATACCGCCGGCCGCACCCGAGAGTGCAGACGCATCAAACGAGAACGCGCTCTTGAGCGCTGCCTCGTCCACACTGAACATGCTGCCCAGATCTACCCCTTGTTTGGCCTCGCCTTGCAGTTCGTCGAAGGTTTTGCCCGTAAAGACATCCGTCTCGGGGTGAGCGAGCTGCTCCTGCACAATCTGCGAATCGGCAGCGCGCTCCATAAGCTGACGAGTCAGTGCATGCGTATAGGCAATGCCCGGGGTCAATGCGCTCGCGTTGGCGGTCTCGTTGGGTCGTACCACACCAACGATGTGCACATCGATGCCATCGGCAACCTTGGCGGCCATAAAGTCGGTGTCACCAGACATGTCAGTCCACATGCCGGTCTCTTCGTTTTTGCGATAGGCATCGGCCGGCGACAGCACCTTAAACGTGGTAGACAGCGCATCGTCGTAGGTAAAGTCGGTGCCGGTCTCGGGCGTTTCGACCCCACCGTCAGCCGTCATAGCGCTGTTTACCAGATCGTTGAGCTCATCGATATCCAGCGCACCGATGCTATAGAGCGTATAGTCGCCCACCGTGCCGCGGCTCGAAAGCACCATCACGGCTTCGTTGGCAGACGTGGGCCAATGACCGGCGACGACATCGTACTGGCTGTCGAGCAGGCTCTGGTCGTCAATCATCTCGTTAAAGACCGAGGTTCCCATGGATTCCATGCTCACCGTTGCCGCTGAGCTCGCACCTCCGCTCATGGCCTCGGTCATGGCATTGGGAACAAGTCGAACCGGCTTCTCGTCACCCTTACCCGCACGATAGACAACCGGCGATACACCGTAGCCGTACTGAATGGCGTTGACCTCTTTATCGATGCCGTCGCCACCGGCATCGAGCCATGCCTTAAAGCTCGTCATGTCGTTGGACTTAACGCTCGCAAACATATCCTTTACGGCCGTGACCACGGGAATCTTATCGGTTCCCTTAGCCTTGCCGCCGACACTGTCGTCGGACGAATCCACGCTTTCAGACGAGCCATCATCCGCGGCCCCCTGTCCGCCCATCATGGACGACAGGTCGTAGTCCTGCTTGGAAATCGTAAGCGGGTAACTCGAGAGCGTGTCCTCCTCGACCTTTTTGATGTAATTGTTCACGCCATTGGACAGCGCCAGAATCGCCGCGATACCGATAATGCCAATCGAGCCCGCAAAGGCAGTCATGGCCGTGCGGCCCTTCTTGGTCATGAGGTTTCGGGCAGAAAGCCCCAGCGCCGTCACAAAGCTCATCGAGGTTTTGCGCGTAGGCTTTGCCTCGCGACGCGCGGCCTTGGCAGCATCAAAGGGGTCGGAATCGTCGGTGATCTTGCCGTCCGCCAGATTGACGATACGCGTGGCGTACTGATACGCCAGCTCGGGATTGTGCGTGACCATGATAACCAGGCGGTCGCGCGCAACGTCTTTGAGCAAATCCATAACCTGTACGGATGTCGTTGAATCCAAAGCGCCGGTCGGCTCGTCGGCCAGCACAATCTCGGGATCATTGATCAGAGCACGGGCGATGGCCACGCGCTGCATCTGCCCGCCCGAAAGCTGGCTCGGGCGCTTGTTAACGTGCTCGCCCAGGCCGACTTTCTCCAACGCCTCGCGCGCACGTTGGCGGCGCTCGGCATGCCCCACGCCCGTGAGCGTGAGCGCCAACTCCACGTTTTCCAAAATGGTCTGATGCGGAATGAGGTTATAGCTTTGGAACACAAAGCCGATGCGGTTGTTGCGATAGGCATCCCAATCGCGATCGTGAAAGTCCTTGGTCGAGATGCCGTCGATGAGCAGGTCGCCGGAATCGAAATGATCAAGTCCACCGATAACGTTGAGCATCGTGGTTTTACCCGAGCCCGAGGGGCCCAGAATGGCCACGAACTCGTTATCCCGAAAAGACAGGCTTACGCTGTCGAGCGCCACCTGGGTAAACGACTGCGTAACGTACCTTTTGCAAATTCCTTTGAGCTCCAACATGGACGGCAACCTCTCCTGCGCAGGCACCCTGCCCGCTCTCCCCCGCCGTTCGTATTCGACGCGTTTGTCCTACTCTATCCCCATTTTTCACCAACACCAGTGAGGAATGTAGGGAACCGCGCCAAAAAACGAACGGGACGGCGCCCAAAAAAGAGGCCCCAAGTGGGGCCTCTATATGGTGGAGATTATCTTGAAAGGCAGCGGACTACTCCGCACAGCGACACACGATCCTCGCGATGCTTTACGTGTTTTTTACTGCTCGCTATTCGCAATCGCCTGGTCGATAAGTTTGTTGAGTGCTGCGCGCTGCTCGGCGGAGCTGATGGCTCCCACGATGGGCTCCCCTACGATGTTGCCATTCTGATCGATGACATACGTTGTCGGGAACGAGAACAAATTTGACGTGAACTTACCGGCCTCGCTATCCGACTTGAACCAGATGTTCTTATACGTCACGCCCTTCTTGCTCAGCACGTCCTTGGCATCTGCAATCTCGCCCTTGTTGCCATCGAGCGTAAAGGAATTGACGCCCACGACCTGGCCGCCCTTCTTGGCAAGCTCCTGATTCAGTTTCTCAAGATCGCCCAGCTCGCTCACGCACGGCTTGCAAGTGGTAAACCAGAAGTTCATGACGGTGACCTTGTTCTTAGAGAACAGCTCGTCGCTGTTCACGTCGTTGCCATCCAGGTCCTTGCCCGTAAAGCTGGGGAACTTCGTCGCCTCGCCCGAAGCATTGGCACCAGCCGTCATGCCAGCGGTCGAAGCGTCGACGCTCTCGCCTGCACTCGGCGTGCTTCCACAGCCGGGGAACTCCTTCTCCAGGCTCTCGAGCTTGTCCTCGATCTCCTTGATCTGCTGTGCACCGGCCTTGAGCGTCTTGAGCTCATCCGCCGTGAACTCATCCTTGGCGCCGTCGATGGTCTTGAGCAGGAAATCGCCGTAATTGCTGCCGTCCTCAATCATTGCCGAGTCTTTATTTGCCGCATTGAATACCTTTTCCCACAGCGCGTTATCACTCGAAAAGATCTCGTTCTCCTTCTGCATGAGCTTCGCATACAGCTCGGCGGCCTCGTCGGCATTGGCCGGCTTCTGCGCAGTGAGTTCTGCGATCTTAGGATCGGAGCTCGCAGATTCGCTCGCATTGCCACCAGGTGCCGAGCACGCCACAAGACACAAGGCCAGTACCGGCACCATAAACAGGGCCGCAATCTTAGAAAGCTTCATGGTCATTCCTCCGTTTTGTCGAAGCTTGTTTACTTTTATCGGCGGTCAAGGGAAGCTTTTCCGCCGACACATCCAGGCCATAGCGATAGCTGATGGCGTCGACGGGACAGGCCCCGATGCACTTTCCGCACCGGATACATTCGGCGTGATTGGGCGAGCGGACAACATCAACGTCCATCTGACAAACCCTTGAACACTTGCCGCACGAGACGCATTTGCACGCATCAACCTGAATCCCCAACAAGGACACCTTATTCATGAGCGCATAGAATGCGCCGAGTGGACAAATCCATTTGCAGAAGGGGCGGTAGAACAAAACGCTCAGCACTACCACGGCAATGAGAACGGCAAGTTTCCAAGTAAAGAGATGTCCCAACGCAGATCGAATGCCGGCGTTGGCAATGGCCAGCGGAATGGCGCCCTCGAGTACGCCCTGCGGACAGATGTACTTACAAAAGAACGGGTCGCCCATGCCCACGTCGTTAACCACCAAGACGGGCAGCAGCACCACGGCAAACAGCAGCACGACGTACTTGATGTACGTGAGCGGCTTGAGCTTTTTCGTGGAGAACTTTTTGCCGGGAATCTTATGAAGCAGCTCCTGCAGCCAGCCAAACGGGTATAGAAAGCCGCATACAAAGCGTCCCAGCAGCACGCCGAGCAAAATGAGCGTACCGGTGACGTAGTAAGAAAAGTTGAACTTGGATGAACCCACCACCGACTGGAACGACCCGATGGGGCACGCACCCGATGCCGCGGGGCACGAATAGCAATTAAGTCCAGGTACGCAGACTGTTTTTCCCGCGCCCTGATAGATGCCGCCTTTGGCAAAGTTTGGCAGGTGAATATTGGTGGCCAGCGTCGCCGCCGCCTGAATGAATCCGCGAAATCGGGCCAAAACATGCGACGCAGTGTTTTCTCTTTTATCCAATTCCGATACACTCCAAGCACAGCCTAATCGCTTTGGCCAGCACGGCATCCGCCTCGCCACGCATAACGCCAAAGCACACCATGGCAATTCCGACGATCAACAAAGCGACCTGTACCACGGGTTTTACCGCTTTGAACAACACGACCACTCCTTTCGTTACGCGACCATTGGACCATATCGACTATAAAATCCGTGTTAAGCGCGATTTGGAATGTGCAAGGAGACTGTTATGCGTATTTTGATCGTCGAAGACGAGCGAGCACTGTGCGATGCAATCGCGCGCAGTTTGCGAAACTTGGCGTACAGCGTCGACTGCTGTCACGATGGACAGGAGGCGCTCGACCTGCTGGGCGTCGAAGTCTTTGACCTCGTGGTACTCGACCTCAACCTTCCCCGTATCGATGGCATGACCGTGCTCAAGGAACTTAGGAAAACCGACTGCGAGACCAAGGTGCTGATTCTGTCCGCGCGTGGCGAAGTATCCGATAAGGTCGACGGACTCGATACCGGCGCCAACGATTACCTCACCAAGCCGTTTCATCTGGACGAACTTGCGGCAAGGATCCGCAGCCTTACCCTCAGACGCTTCGCACAAAGCGACATAGTATTAACCTGTGGAATGCTCCGCTTTGACACCAAGGCGCGCATCGCTTCCGTGGACAGCGAGGCTCTATCTCTTACACGCAAGGAAACGGGAATCTTGGAATATCTGATGCTTAATCAGGGGCGACCGGTAAGCCAAGAGGAGCTTATCGAGCACGTTT
>CALLFD010000224.1 GCA_937997605.1 uncultured Collinsella sp.
GCGCCTTGCGCTCAAGGCCATAGCTAAAAATCTCACGGATGATGGAGCTTTCCGCACCGCGAGCATACATAGTTTCGTTGATCATCTGTTCCCCTTTCGCATAGGCGCTATTGTACGCTTTAGCCGAGCAAAGTGCCGCAGCAATGTTGATTGGGGACAGACTTAAATGCGTGAAAACGCTCATTTAAGTCTGTCCCCAATCAACAGACGGCCCCATATCGGCCAAAAGGAAAAGCCTCCACAGGTTTCCCCGCGGAGGCTTTTGTTACAAGAACTATTTGTCGGTGTCGGCACCAGCATTGACGGCACGGTCATCGGCGGCATCATCGGATGCGGCCTCGGCATCCTCCTGCATGGCCGCCTGCGCAAAGGCCGCGGCATCAGCCGCCAGCTCCTCCTCGCTCATACGAGGCGCGCGCTTCTTGGACGGCATGCCGGCCGCCTTGGCATTGCGCTCCTCCTTGGCTGCTAGGATATCGCCCTCGCGCTCAAGGTAGACATCCCACTCGTTGTCGAGCAGGGCATTCACGGCATCGCCCTCGACAGTCTCGCGCTCAAGCAGCACCTTCGCCATCAGATCGAGCTGATCGCGACGGGCATCCAAGATCTCGACCGCACGACGATGGGCCTCACGCATAATGCGCTGAACCTCGATATCGATGCGGCGCGCCGTCTCCTCGGAGTAATCCTGGTGATCGGCATAATCGCGACCAAGGAACACCTGGTGTTGCGCCTCGCCAAACACTTGCGTGCCCAGCTCCTCGCTCATGCCCAGGCGCGTGACCATCTCGCGCGCCATCTTGGTTGCGCGCTCCAGATCGTTGCTCGCGCCCGACGTAATGTCATCGCACATAAGCTCCTCGGCAACGCGACCGCCCAAGAACACGGCAAGCTCGTCGAGCATCTCGTTCTTGGTCTTGAGGAAGTGGTCCTCCTGCGGAAGCTGCAGCGTGTAGCCCAGCGCCTGGCCGCGGCTGACGATCGAGATCTTGTGGACCGGATCGGAGTGCTCCAGGATGTGGCCCACCAGGGCGTGACCGCTCTCGTGGTAGGCAATCGTGGTGCGCTCGGCCTCGGTCATCACGCGACCCTTGCGCTGCGGGCCGGCAATCACGCGCTCCATCGACTCCTCGACCTCATCCATCGAGATCACGGAACGATGGCGGCGGGCAGCCAGCAGCGCAGACTCGTTGAGCAGATTTGCCAGATCGGCGCCGGTGAAGCCAA
>CALLFD010000225.1 GCA_937997605.1 uncultured Collinsella sp.
TCCCCGATGGATAGCGGGAGCCCCGCGGCCCATCGAAGGGGCCGCGGGGCTCTTCGGTTTTCATCGCGGCGGCAGGTTTAGAACGGGTACACGAGCTTGCCGTCGATCTCGACCTCGGCCACGCCGCAGTACTGCTTGGCGCGGTCCCAGAAATCATCCAGGCTGCCGCCGGGGCCGACCGCCGCGTCGGGCGGCAGGCGCAGCACCTCGCGGCTGAAGCCCCTTTCGGTCCGAGGCTTGGTCCCGTCATCGCCGCCTCCCCTGTCGAACTCGAGGCGGCTCCAGAGCACCGCCGCCGAGCCGTCGGCGGTGAGCTCGAGGACGTCCTTGCTCAGCGCCGCCGATCCGTCGGCGCGGGTGTAGTAGCTCTCGACCTTGTTTTTAAAAGTGATGGTGACGTTCATTTCTGATCCCCCAGCCACCTGTTGACGGCCTCGGCGATCTGGCCGCCGCGGGTGAACGGCGTGCCGTCCGTGTACCGCAGCTGTTCGGTCAGCGCGACGGACAGGGCGCGGCGGCTGTCCTCGGTGTCGAAGGTCATGCCAGAGGTCTGCTCGAGGATCGCGCCGACCTCGACCAGGCGGTGCGTGCGGGCCTTCCGCTCGGCTGCGGCCTTCTTCTTCTCGAGGTCCCTCAGCTCCTTCTTCAGCGCGACGGCGCGAGCTGCCTGCTTGTCGGCCGCGGCCCTCTTCCGTGCAATCTGCTCGTCGATGGATGCCGTCATAAATGACCGCCCTTCCTTGCTCGTTGGCGTTTTGTCTTTGCAGCAGAATATACCCATACTCACGGTAAAATTTCGCGAGCTGGGTATATCACTACCAGAGGTAGTGCGCACTTGGCAGTACTTTTGCCGCGATGCGTCAAAAGTCCTGCACTGCGTGCGGTCTTGGCAGACGGCCCTACGCCCGACCCCGAAGCCGTTCGCCTGAGACGGCTCACGTCTACGGGGTCGGGCTGCGCGGTCGCTGCGCTCCCTTGCGCTCCGCGCCGTGGGGCACCGTTCGCCGACCGCGGCTCACGGCACTCCGCGCCGCTGCGCGGGGCGCATCTGCGCCCCTTGCCTGAAAGGAACTCGCATGGCCATCTTCCATCTGAACTACCGCGGCTGCTCGCCCGCCACCGGGGCGGGCGCGGTCAGGAAGGCCGCGTACCAGTCGGGCCAGGCGCTTGTGGAAGAGCGGACGGGGCAGCTCTGCGACTATGCCAGGAAGGAACGCGTCGTCGAGGAGGGTCTGTCTCTGCCCAGTGGCGTGCCGCCCATCGGGCGCGGCGAGCTCTGGAACGCCGCCGAGCGGGCATGGGCCGAGGGCGGCGGCGGCAACGAGCTCGTCGCGCTGCGCTATGAGCTCGCGTTGCCGATCGAGCTCGATGCCGACGGCCGCCGCGCCTGCGTGCGCGACTTCTGCGGGATGTTCCCCGCGAAGGCGTGCGACTGGGCGATACATGATGACGGCCGCGGCGGGAACCCCCACGCTCACGTCCTCGTCTCCGCGCTCGACCTTGGCGCTCAGGGCTTCATCCAGAGGACCAAGGGCGAGAAGGGGCAGTGCTGGTACCTGTGTCAGGATGCACATGGGCAGCAGGCGCCCATCCGCGCAACCGATTGGAACGCAGCCAAGGCAGATGGCTGGGAGAAGATATATAACTTCAAGGATGGCCGCCGCCTGACCATGAAGCAGGCGAAGGCCGAGGGCCTGGGCACGAAGGACCGCACGAGTAAGAGGCCGGTGCAGATGCACCGTATCTCGGGTCAGGCCGCGCGCGACGTCGGTAGCGCTGAACTCACGGCCGTCCGCGCGGCCTGGGCAGAGATCGCCAACAGGCACCTCGCGGCGCACGCCGCGGCCACGGGTACCGCGGCACAGGTTATCGACCATCGCAGCAATAAAGATAGAGGGCTGGACGAGCAGCCGACCGTGCATGAGGGCGGCACCGGGCTAATCGGGCACGCCGATCGCGTCAAGCTGAATAAAGAGATACGCGACCGCAACGCCCGCCTGCGGGTCCTTCGCGCAGAGCTGCAGCAGGAGGGCGCCGCCCTCGAGCAGCTGCAACGGGAAGTCGCGGAGCTCGAGCGTCAGCGCGGCCGCATCGAGAAGGCCAAGCGCGGTCGCGCCCAGGGCAGGCACAGGGGCGCGCTGGCCAAGCGCCGCCGCGTGGCCATGGCCACCGCCGCCGCGGCCGCCGATGCCCAGCGCCGCGTGGCCATGGCCACCGCGGATCAGGTCGATACCCGCGCGGAGATGATCGCTCAGCTCGACGAGCAAATTGCCGCGCTTGACCTCAAGATTCGCCAGCTGCAGGGCGGCAACAGCGCTGCGATGCTGTCCGGCCCCCTGCTCAAGGCCGCGGGGCTCGGCATCGAGCGCCGCAAGCTCGCTGACGAGCGGGCGAGGCTCGCGGGCGAGGACCCCGCGCCTCGCAAGCCCGAGCCGCCGCAGGCCGAACAGAAACGCCCCCGCGGCCACAAGCCCAAGCACTAGCCGTCGGACGGTAGCTTCAGCTACCTTGGCGGCGGCTTTGGCCACGGCCGCCCGCCGCGGCATCCCGACCGTTCGCGGCTGCCGGCGAAAAAAATATTTTGGAGGGGTCGCGCGTGTAAATATACGCGTGCATGTGCGCCTGCGCGAAAGGCAGGGCCTTACCCCTCGGGGGCGGGCCATGATCGCGGGTTTCGCAGCCCGATTTTTTTTGTCGCGGGGGTGTACAATTACTTCATTGATAATATACGTCCTGTAAAGGCAGGGCCTTACCCCTCGGGGGCGGGCCATGATCGCGGGTTTCGCAGCCCGATTTTTTTTGTCGCGGGGGTGTACAATTACTTCATTGATAATATACGTCCTGTAAAGGCAGGGCCTTACCCCTCGGGGGCGGCTGGTATCTGGGGTGGTGTTCAGTGGCAGATCGCAGGAAGAAACCGGAGCATGATGACGCCTGGTGGGCAAATCAGCGTCATGCCTACATCGAGAAGAACGACATCCTTCTGTCCGACTATCCGTCCTGGGAATGGGTCAGCCCGTACGATTTTTGGAGGACCATCTTCCCCGAGGGCTTTCTGCAGCCCCGCGGCGAGGAGGTCCCGTGGCACGAGAAGGGCGGCGGGCGGCCCAACGGCATCGCCATTCAGATCACCAACAGGACAAAGACGGTCAAGACCAAGACGGGCCGCAAGCGCGACGTCCCCGTGGTCGAGCGGTTTACGTTGACCGACGACCTGGACGGCGTGATGGAGCGCGTTGTCGACTCGAACAGGAAGAACGAGTCCGTCTTCTGCGCGCCCGTGTCGTTTTTCGGCAAGAGCCGCGTCGCCGAGAACGCCCGGTTCCTGCATGCTTTCGCGATCGACCTCGACGGTGTTCGCGTGCAGGAGCTGAAGAACATGCTGAAGCAGTTCCGCAACGGCCGTGACCCGAAGCTTGCCGCGGACAAATGGGTGTCCCTCCCCCAACCGACCTTCCTCGTGAACTCGGGTACGGGCTTCCACCTCTACTACGTCCTCGACCAGCCGATTCCGCTGGTTCCGCGCATCGTGCCGTTCGTGCAGGAGATCAAGGCGATGCTCACTGACTACATTTGGCGCGAACCCGTCTCGACGCTCGAGGACGTCCAGCACCAGGGCATCTACCAGCCCTTCAGGATGCCCGGCACTCCCACGAAGCTCAATGGCAAGGCCGCGGGATCGAAGATTAAGGACAAGTACGAGGCCGTGGCGTTCGTCCACAACGGCGAGGACGGGAAACCTTGGCGATGCAGCCTCGACTACCTGCTGGGATACGCCGGGGTCCGCGGCGGCAAGGACCGCACCGAGTTCATCGAGCTCATGCGCACCGCCGGGCGTACGCCCGGCGAGCGCGCCAAGAAGCTCTGGCCGGAGTGGTATCAGGCGCGCATCGTCGAGGGCAAGGCCCCCGGCCGCTGGACCTGCCGCCGCGACCTGTACGACTGGTGGCTCGGCGAGGTCAAGACGAAGGCGACCGACCACCACCGCTACTGGTGCCTCTACGTGCTAGCGGCGTACGCAAAGAAGTGCGGTATCCCGTACGAGGAGCTCGAGGCCGATGCGCTCGCGCTCGTGCCGACGCTCGAGGACCTGACCGAGCGCGAGGACAACCACTTCACCGAGGATGACGCACTCTCCGCGATCGAGGCGTACTACGACCCCATCATTCACAAGCTCACCCGCGACCGCATAGAGCGGCGTACGGCTATCGAGCTGCCGAAAAACAAGAGGAACGGGCGTCCGCAGAAACAGCATGTTGAAGTTATGAATGCTGTCCGCGAAATCGACCATCCGAACGGCAGCTGGCGCAATAAGGATGGGGCTCCGACGAAGGCCGACCTCGTCCGCGAATACGCCGCGGCGCACCCCGACGCTAGCCACAGCGTCATCGCCCGAGAGCTGGGCATCTCGCGCACGACCGTCATCAAATGGCTGCGCGCGGCGCCGGAGGAAGTTGCCGAGACGGAAAGGCCGAATGGCTCGTGCGACTCAG
>CALLFD010000226.1 GCA_937997605.1 uncultured Collinsella sp.
GCGATGTTGAGAATCTTGGCTCCGGCGCGCACTTTGGCATGCGCATCATCGTCGCAACGTACGACCGTGGCGACGACGGGGATGTCGGCGATGTTGGTGATGTGCTCGACCATCTCGGCGGTGGCGGGGGAGTTGACCACGCAGCCCGCCGCACCCTGCATCTCGGAGACGGCCGCCATCTGCACGGAACGCTTACCAGTGGTAGTGCCGCCGCCAACGCCCACAAAGACCGGGCACTCGGCAACGGTCAGCAGTGCCTGCGTAATGGCGGGCTGCGGCGTGAAGGGGTAGACGGCAAACACGGCGTCGGCATTGGAGTTGCGGATGACCGCGACGTCGGTGGTGTAGATAAGCGACTTGATGCGACGGCCGAAGAGCGTAAAGCCGCTGGCCTCCTCGATCTCATCGGGCATACGGAGGGCCGCCTTGCGCAGGCGCCCATCGATGGGCAGCGGCTCCATGGGCAAAAGGCCGTTGGGAGTTACGGCCACCTGGGGCTCGGTAAATTCGTCTGCAAGCTCTACCTCGGAGAAGTCGACCGAGGCGACGATGTCTTCGTGAACCTCGGCGGGAACATCGAGGGGGGCTTGGTCGCTATTCGCGGCAGGCGTCTCGAAGGAGCTGGTGCCGACAAAGGCGTCGACGCGCTCGTTCAAATCGTTGAGAGAATCCATGGCGGTCCGTTTCTATGTTGTGCGGTCGGCAGTGTACGACCGGCGTTGCGAGTGCTAAATCGTTTGACGAGTTGATTTTTCCCCGCTGCGCCATCCGTTAGACTGAAGGGCCGGCGAACGTGAAGGAGCTGTGGTGGCGGGAATCGAGGTGCTATCTTGAATGTCCCGTATACAAAAGAGAGGTGACGCGGTATGGAATTCTCGGCAATGTTGGGCTCGATTGGCCTATGCGTGGGCGCAATCGTTGCCGCCGCGGTCATCTACTTTGCGGTCACGGCCATTAAGGGCAAAAAGGCCGAGCGCAAGGAGCGTGAAGCGCTTGCGCGGCATAAGGACCAGCAGGACAGGCGCGCACGGCGATAGCTTGTTGAGTTTTGAATCCGTGCGCTAGCTGCGTTTTCGGACCAGGGCGATATAGAAGCCCTCAAAGTCGCGACTGGGCGGAATGGTCAGCGTGCCGGGCATACCGTTGGCAATGGTTGAGACGTGGCCGGCGGCAATGGCCTCGGTAAGGGCGTTGCACTCGATATGCGGCTTGTCGCCGGCATCCTGGGCGCGACGCGCTTCGCTTTCGCTCGGCGTGCCGTCGAGGGGGATGAGCTCGCAGTCCATATGCTTGTCGAGGGCCTCTTGCAGGGCATCCTCGTTTTCCTGCGGCAAGATCGAACATGTCGAATAGACGAGCGTGCCGCCCGGTTTGAGGGCCCCCATGGCGCGCTCCAGAAGCGCTCGCTGCGAGCGGGCGCACTTGACGAGCAGCTGCTCGGTGAGGCCGCGCAGACTCTTTTCGTTGCCGCTGATGACGGTGCCCGTACCGGTGCAGGGGGCGTCGAGCAGGATACGGTCAAAGCGGAAGAACTCGTCAAGCTCGCGTGCGTCAATACGCATGACGGGCACGTTTTTGGCGCCCTGGCGGCCCAAGTTGGCCTCGAGCTTTTCGGCACGGGGAATGCTCATCTCGCAGGCGGTGAGGTGCGCTTGTCCCTGGGTGAGGGCGGCGATCTGCGTCGTCTTGCCGCCGGGGGCCGCACACATGTCCAGGATGTCCTCGCCGGCCTGAGCGCCCAGCACGAGCGGCGGCATCATCGACGACAGGCTCTGCAGGTAGATCTTGCCGTCACGGTAGATGTCGAGGCCCCAAAGGTCGGAAACTTGGGCGTCGGGCAGGACGAAGGCATCCTGGTACCAGGCAACGGTTTGGTGGGCGATCCCGGCGGCGTCGAGTGCCGCGGCGATGTCCTCGGCGGTCGTCTTGAGCGTGTTGGCGCGCAGCGTGACCGGGCGCGTGGCTGCGGCGCCAAAGCCCTCGATCATGAGCTCGGCATCGGCAGGCGTATAGGCGCCGGCAACCGTATCGACCATAAAGCGCGGCAGGTCGGCGGCGGAGTGTTGGGCGGCAAGCCGGTCGGAAAACTCGGTAGCGGCAAACTGCCTAAGCTTGAGCTCGGGCTTAACCTGCTTTTTCTGCTTACGACGACGCGGCTTGGACATCCGTCTTTCCTTCCACCTAAATGATTATTCTGGGACGGGGATTAAAAAAACATTTAATCCCCGTCCCAAAAAGAATACTTTGCGGCGCCCGGGAATGATTTTTAATCCCCGTCCCAGAATAATCATTCCCGGGCGCGTTGCTGCTGGCGTGCTTTAGTACTGGCTCTCGTGCTTGCTAAAGAAGTCGAAGCGCGGGGGCAGCGGCTTCACGCGGTGCTCGCCGGGCTTCTCACCCAGGCTCTCCACAAACTCGTCCGTGGAGGCAAAGATGTTGTCCCAGCTAAAGAAGGCGACCGGATCGACGCCGAAGTACTCGCAGATGAGCTCGCAGCCGGCCGGGACGATGCCGTGCATCAGGACGGTCGCCACGCGCAGCTCGGTAAAGGCGTCGACCAGGGCCTGCTTCATGGCGGCGTTGGCCGGCTCGCCCTCGAGCTTGTTGGCGGCCTTGGAGGCATCGCTCCAGCGCTTGTTGGCGGCGCGCAGGTAGTCGTCGCACACGGCGAGCGCGCGGTGCGTCTCGAACTTGTACATGGCCTGCTCAAAGGCAAGGGCGGCCTGCTCGGCAGCCTCGACCACGACGGCAGAGGCTGCGCCGGCCGGAATGCAACCGTTGCGATAGGGGCTCTCGTCGCCCTCCTTGACGGCGACGCCGTAGAAGCAGCTGCGGGCCAGGCGGTTGAACACGCCGGTCAAGAGGGCGCTCTCCTTAAGGGCCGGGTCGATAACGCGCTTGTCGTCGCAGGCGCGCACCTCGTTGCCGTCCTTGTCCTTGCCGGTCACGCGCGTGTCATATGCCTTGGGGCTAAAGCTCACCGGCTTCTCGGACAGGCCGAGCGACAGCCAGTGCGCGCGCATCTGCTCGCAGGTGTAGTGGTTGAGCAGGTCGTCTGCCGGCGGGGGAGGCGTCTGCGAGGACGAGCTGGCCTTTTTGCCCATGTAGAGCAGGTGGTAGCAGGCGCTGACGGTGCTCTGCGTGAGGTCCCAGCCCAGGGCCTCCCACATGGCGGTCTGCGCGATGCAGTAGAAGTAGATGTTGTCCTGACCGATGAACTGGTAGATCTGCGCGTCGTCCGAGCACCACCAGTCGCGCCAGTCGAGTGAGCTGTGCTGATAGGTGGGCGCGGGGACCTGCGTGGAATCGGCGGCGGGCTCGCCCATGAGGGCGGCGTCCTGGGCGGCGATACCCTCGGTTACGCCGGCGGCGCGGGCATCGCGGGCGAGTACGGTGCGGGTGTAGCTGATGGGCGCCCACAGGCTCTCGGGCCAGCACCAGCAGGTGACGTCGGCCACGCCGTCGACCTCGGGCACCGGAACGCCCCAGTCGATGTTACCGGTGATGCGGAAGGGCACGAGCGCCTTGCCGCTGCGGAAGCGCACGCCGCCGTTGGCGAGCACCGCGTGGGCGTCGTCGCGCTCCTTCCAGCTGGGGAAGGTGACGGTAAAGCTGCTCTTGTT
>CALLFD010000227.1 GCA_937997605.1 uncultured Collinsella sp.
CCGTGAACTCGGTACCCGACTCGTTGACATCTGGCGACAGCACGGGGATGCCGTCATGACGGCACGCCGAGACGTAGTGAACGATCTTGTCGGTCTTGCCCGTATAGGACGTCAGAACGGCCGCCATGTACTCGTGCGGATAGTGCGCCTTGAGCCATGCCGTCTGCATAACCAGGATGGCGTAGCCGGCGGAGTGCGACTTGTTAAAGGCGTAGGACGCGAACTCGAGAACATCGTCCCAAATCTTCTGGGCGACCTCGCGCGTGTAGTTGTTCTTGATAGCACCGTTCATCCAGTGGTCGTAGGTGGTCTCGTCCGAGCCATCCTCCCAGTGGAGCACCGTCGACGTGAGCAGCTTGATCTTTTTCTTAGCCACGGGCTTACGGATACGCGAGTCCGATTCGCCCTTGGAGAAGCCGCACATCTCGACGGAGATGAGCATAACCTGCTCCTGGTAGACCATGGTGCCGTAGGTTTCGCCCAGGATGTCGTCCAGGCGGTCGTCGTAGGAGACGGCCGGCTCCTTGCCGTTCATACGGTTGATGTAGGACGAAACCATGCCGGCACCCAGCGGGCCCGGGCGGTACAGAGCGATCAATGCCACGACGTGCTTGTATTCGGTGGGTTTCATGTTCTTGATCGTGGCCGTCATGCCGGCGGACTCGACCTGGAAGACGCCGGCGGTGTGGCCGGAGCCCATGAGCTTAAAGATCTCGGGATCGTCAAAGGGAATCTCTTCCTCTTTGATGTCGATGCCGAAGTTCTTTTTGATGTTTGCCTTGGCCTTGGAGATAACCGTCAGCGTGCGCAGGCCCAGGAAGTCCATCTTGAGCAGGCCCATGTCGGCAACGGTATGGCCCTCGTACTGGGTAATCTCGACGCCGCCCTTGGTGTCGAGCTTGGTGGGCACATGCTCGTTGACGGGGTCGCGGCAGATCAGAACGGCGCACGCGTGCACGCCCTCGCCACGGGTGAGGCCCTCAATCGAGAGCGCCGTGTCGATGATGCGGCGGGCGTCGTCGTCCTTTTTATAGGCCTCGGCAAAGTCGGGGTTAAACAGATCCTCTTTGCCGGGTTGTTTTTCGAGCACCTGCTTGAGCTTGACCTTGGGGTCGCTCGAGACCATCTTGGACAGGCGCTGGCCCATGTAGACCGGGTAGTCCAGGACGCGCGCGGCGTCGTTGATGGCCTGCTTGGCCTTAATGGTCGAGTAGGTGATGACGTGGGTGACCTTCTCGGGGCCGTAGAGCTGGCGAACGTGCTCCACGACCTCGAGGCGCCGCTCATCGTCGAAGTCCATATCGATATCGGGCATCTCGGTACGCTGCGGAGACAGGAATCTCTCGAACATCAGGCCGTTCTCGAGCGGGTCGAACGCGGTGATGTTCATGGCGTAGGCGACGATAGCGCCGGCGGCCGAGCCACGGCCGGGGCCGACGCCGATGCCGTTGTCCTTGGCCCATTGCACGTACTCGGCAACGATGAGGAAGTAGGCGGCAAAGCCCTTGTCGCAAATGACCTTGTATTCGTACTCAAAGCGCTCTTTGATGTTGACGCCACCGATTTCGCGTGTGGCCCAGTCATCGCCATAGTGTTGGCGCAGGCCCTTCTCGCACTCGCGGCGGAACTGGCTCTCGTGCGTCTCGCCGGGGTCGAGCAACGGGAAGCGCGGCAGGATGATGGAGTCCCAGTCCAGCTCCACGTAGCACTTGTCGGCGATCTCGAGCGTGTTGTCGCAGGCCTCGGGGCAATACGGGAACATCGCCCGCATCTCTTCCTCGGTCTTCATATAAAACTCCGAGCCGGTCATGCGCATGCGGTTGGGGTCGTCGACCTTGGCGTTCATGCCGATGCACATGATGACGTCCTGTACGGGCGCGTCCTCGCGGCGCAGGTAGTGGAAGTCGTTGGTGGCGATGACCTTGACACCCACCTGTTTGGCAATGTCGATGAGCGTGCGGTCCATCTGCTCGTCGGTCAGGCCGTTGTCGGTGGTAATGCCGTGTTCCTGGATCTCGATGTAAAAGTCGCCAGGGTCGAAGGTGTCGCGGAAGGTCTCGGCCCACTTGATGGCGCCCTCCATGTCACCGCGGTCGATGTATTTGGGAATGATGCCCGCGATGCAGGCGCTGGTGCAGATCATGCCCTTGGCGTGGCGGCGCAGGTTGTCGAGCGTCACGCGCGGCTTGTAGTAAAAGCCCTGCACGGCGGCCTCGGAGACCGTCTGCATCAGGTTGACGTAGCCCTCCTGGTCCTTGGCCAGAAGGATCATGTGATAGAGCTCGGGCTTGTGGTCGCGGGCGAGCGTCTCGTCCGGCGTAAAGTAGACCTCGCAGCCAAAGATGGGTTTGATGACCAGGGGCGGCTTGAGCTCGTCGATATTGCCCTTCTCGTCCCACATGGCCATGTCCTTCACATACTGGGCATGCTCGCGCGGGTTTTCCTCGGGATCGGGCTCCACCAGCTCGTCACGACGGCCCTTTTCCAAGAAGGCCTTGTCGTGGCTCCAGGTTTTGTACTCGGGCGTGTTGTGGTTGACGGCGTCGCAGGCCAGCGCCAGGTCGGGCACGCCATACATGTAGCCGTGGTCGGTAATGGCCACGGCGGGCATGCCAAGCTCAACAGCGCGATTGACCATATCCTGGATACGGGTTGCGCCGTCGAGCATGGAAAAGACAGTGTGATTGTGCAGATGGACGAATGCCATGTGATGAGCTCCGATGCGGGTTCGTGTTCTGACTGAACGATTTTACCCCACGGCACGGACAGCACCCGAACCTAGCCAAACCCACACGGCTCCTCTTGAGTTGCGGTGAAATAGTTCCTGTTTAGCGGTCTATGGAGCCCAAACAGGAACTATTCCACCGCAAGTTATTGGGGAATGGAGTGCGGGCAGCCCCGGTCGGGCTAAAGATTGTAGGTGACTACTTGGGGCTCGGCGGGTTCGACGAAGATGGCTGGATTCGCCTGCTCCACGCGGACGAACTTGACGGTCACGGTCTCAAAGCCCGCCTTGTGCAACGCATCGGCGTAGACGCGCGCCTGCAGGGCGTGCTTCTCGAGCAGCTGGTCCGGCGTCTCATCCGGCGTGCCACCCGTCTTGTAATCAATGACCAGTGCGCGCGACGGATCGGCCGGGTCGGTGGCCAGTGCATCGATGGCGCCCTCGGCATAGGCACCGTAGCGAGCGATGTCCTTGTCCTCGCAGCCCAGTGAAAAGAACGGCACCTCGGCGCGAACGCACGGCCACGCGAGCAGGTCGGCACGAACAGCCGACTTGAGCCAGCGATCCAGAGCGACATCGAAGCGCTCGCGCTGTTCCGGCGTCAGGCGCCACAGGCGAGCCAGGGCGTCGGCACGCTCAGCGGGCAGCGCATCGGCACCCATCTCGATGAGCCACTGGCAGGCAGCGTGGAAGGCCGAGCCCAGCGCCATGGGATTGCCGGCGGGCTCGACAGCAGCCACGTCCGCATCCGTCATCTCCGAGCCATCCGACTCCGCATCATCGTCAGCCTCGTCCATGGGCACGCGCGCCTCGGCGGCACGGTCCTCGGACTCGGCATGCAGTGCCGCGGCAATTGACGAGTAGCTATACGAGTCACGCACCGGGAACGGACAGATGCCCATGCGCACGCCCACTGCCTGGGGATACACGAGCTCAAACGCATCGGGCTCGGGGTCGGCAGGACCGGACACAGTTGAGTGCGCAGCATTATCAGCGACATCGACATCGCCGCGAACGAGCCTGCCCTCGGCATCCAGCGAAGCGTTAGCCTCAAATGTCTGTTCACCAAACGTAAAGTCCGCCAGCGAGATGAGCTCGTAATCGCCCGGCTTGGAGTTGTCGAACACCAAACGGTCGCTATCGAGCTGCGGCATGTCCAGACTGTCGGTCGGCAGGATGCGGCGCAGCACGTCGTAGGTCAGATCGGTCTCGACGTCGAAGGTCGGCGCCGTCACCTTGCCGCGCATCACGCCGGCATCCATCGCCAAGATCACCAGCTCGCCCGCACGCGTCATGGCAACGTAGAGCAAGCGGGCCCGCTCCTCGAGCGAAAGCTGCAGGTCGTCGTTGCGCAGGCGGGCAAATGCCTCGGCGGGAGAGCCCGTCGCGCACACGTCCTCCATGAGCTCTGGCGGCAACCACAGCGACGTGCCCTTGCCCTTAAACGCGTGTTCAAACTGCTTTTTGACGTCGTCGCCCTTCACGAAGGTCCCGTCGGCAAGCTTAACGCCATCGAAGCGCGCCGGCAGCGCCACGACTTGTGCCCCACCGTCGACGCGACCCATCTGTGCCGCACCGGACGATTTGCGCACGCCAAAACACTCGGCAACCGCCACGACAGGATACTCCAGACCCTTGGACGCATGCACGGTCATGATGCGTACCGCGCCGTCACCCTCCTCGTTGAGGGCACCCGGGGCTTCCTTGCCCGCCAAGAAGCGGTCGAAGGCAAGCGCGATGGAGCGCGGAGAATTGCCGAGCTCGGCCTCTGCCTCGGCCACGGCATCGAGCGCCTTGAGCACGTTGGCGGCAATGGCCTTGCCCTCGGGGCCGCGCTGCGCCAGACGCACGAACCAGCCGGAGGCATTGACCACGTCGCGCGCGACGGCGGCGAACGAGTCGCGTCCCACGCGACGCAGTGCATAGCGCAGCACCTCGCGGGCACGCGTCACGAGCGGCAGGTTCTGCAAACCCGGCACATCGGAATCGCTCATGATGCCCACATCGATATTGCGGCGCGACGTCTCGCCCGTCTGCTCGTCGAGCTTGGTCGCCAGCGCCAGGAACTCCTGGGCGCCGAGTGCAAACATCGGCGAGGCCAGCAACGGCATAAGGCCTTGGGCCGTATCAGCCGGATTGGCGAGCGCGCACACCAGGGCGCGCACCGTCTGCACCTCGGCTGCCTGGGCAAAGACCGAGCCGCCCGCGATCACGCAGTCGAGCCCTTGGTCGCGGAAGGCCTGTGCGTAGACGTCGGCATTGGTCATGCGGCCCAACAGCAGCACCATGCTGCCCTGGGGCTGCCCCGCTTTGACGAGCGCTTGGAACCGCTCCGCAATCGCACGAGCTTTCGCCTGCGTTCGCTCCTGCGTGCTGCCACCGGCAACGAACAGCGCCTGGCGGCGCGAAGCCTTTGCCTTGAGCTTGTCCTTGCGTTTGTCGCTCGGTTCAAGATCCAAGAACCCCTGCATCAAACCACCGGTGTCGCCGTCAAAGACGCGTGCTACGTAACGCAGCACCTCGTCATGGCTGCGGAAGTTGCGCACGAGTTTAACGAGCTCGCCAGCAGGGGCGTCGGCCACGGCAGTCGCCTCGGGCGCAGCAGAGGAGCCCACCTTGCGCTCCTGGCGACGGAATACCTCGACCTCGGCGCCACGGAAGCGGTAGATCGACTGCTGCGCATCGCCCACGGTGCACAGCGCGCGCTCCCCCGCGCCCGTCAGATAGCGAATCAAATCGACCTGCATCTGATCGGTATCCTGGAACTCATCGATCATGACCATCTTAAAGCGGCCCTCATAGGCAGCTCGAATAGCCGGGTAGTCGCGCAGCGCCTCGTACGCCATGCGCAGCAGGTCGTTGTTATCGAGCGCGGACTGGGCGGCCTTGAGCGCACGGTACTCCGCCTCTACGGCACGGGCAAGCCCCACCAGCGCATCGAGCGCCGGGCCGCCGCAGGCAAGCACGATATTGATAAACGCATCGGCTGCCTCGGCCTTGAGTAGCTCCACCTGCTCCTTAGGAAACGCCTTGCTCGCGCGCGGCATGCTGCACGACATCATGAGTCGCGCCGCATCCTCCATGGTTTTGCCGCTCGCCTCAAACGCGTCGATGGCGTCGAGTGCCACCTGCGCCTTCTCGGTCGTGGCCTTGCTTGCGCCCAGCGCCGCACGATAGGCATCGGCAAGCGCCGAGGTGTCGGCCTGACCACGCGCCACGCGCACATCGTCCATGCCGCCCGGAAGCTGGCTCGATAGCTCCAGCAGGTCGCGCACCAGGCCTTTGATGGTGGTACCGGCGCCAAACGGCCCGCCCTCGCCCGCCATGGGATACCAAGCGTAGAGGGCCTTAAGCGAGGCGGCGAGCTCGGGCGCGGCATCGGGCGCCGTCGCGCGCCCCAGCACATGCTCGACAGCCTGATCCATAAGCTCATCGGTATCGGTGAGCACCGTGAATTCGGGGTCGATGCCCAGCTCCAGCGCATGCGCGCGCAGGATACGCGAGCACATGCCGTGGATGGTCGAGATCCAAGCGTCGTCGACCGTCAGGGCCTCCTCGTCCATGCCCTCGTCGATAAGCGCGCGGCGAACGCGGTCGCGAATCTCGGCCGCGGCGTCTTTGGTAAAGGTAATGGCGAGCACCTGGTCCAGATGCTCGACAAACGGACCGGATTCGGGCGAGAGCGCATAGACAATGCGGCGCGTGAGGGTAAAGGTCTTGCCCGAACCGGCGCCCGCCGAGACAAACAGCGGACGGTCGAGCGTTTTGACAATCTGCAGCTGCTGCGGCATCAAAGTCGAAAGATCCATGGTCTACACGTCCCTCCTTACAAACGTTCCTTCGTGGTTATACGAGCAGCGCGCATGCGCGGCCTGCGCCGACGTCGGATCGACAGCGGCGACGTCGCCCGCCTCGAGCTCGCGCAGGCGCTCGGCAATGCCAGTCTCCACGCGGTCGAGCAGCGCATCGAAGTCCATGCTGCCTCCCTCGCCAGGAAAGCCCTTCTTGAGGCCCGGGATGCGACCGTCACCATGCTCTTCCTCGAGCAACTCGGCACTCGCCGCGCCGCGCAGCGCGGGCTTGCCGCCCTTGGTCGAGAAATAGAGCGCAGCACGGGTATCTAGGCCCAGCGCCCGGCGCATGGCCTGCGCGTAGATAAGCGTCTGGGTATGGGGCGGCAGCCACCGCGGATCGTCGATGGGCGCCGCGCCCGACTCCTCGTCGCGCACCGTAGGGTCGGCGAGCTTAAACTCCTCGACGCCCGTGCGATGCTTGTAGTCGATCACCACAGCACGATTCTCGGCGTCCACGTCCACGCGGTCGATGCGCCCACCAAGCGGCCAACCGGCATACTCGACCTTGAGCTCGTTGAAGGCGAACTCAAGGTAGCGCGGGGCAAAGGGGGCAAGCGCCTCGGACTCGTAGGCGAGCACACCTTCCAGCTGGGGCAAAATCTCGGCCACCTGGCGCTCCTCCACTGGAGAGAGCGGCACCAGCGGGCCCTCGGTACCGCGCTTGCCGGCGTGCTCGGCCAAGGTCTCGTCAAAGACCTCGTGTAGCAGTTCCTGAGCGCGCGGCAGGTTCTCGGGCGTCACGCGCTCCATGCCCTCTTGGGGCAGACGGGCATGCAGATGTTCCAGCACGTCGTGGACAAAGTTGCCCTTCTCCATGTTGCCAAAGCCCGCGTCAATAGACTGGGGCTTGACGCGATACGAGACGAACCAGCACAGCGGGCAGGTGGAATAGGCCTCGATCTGCGAGGCGGACGTCAGACGCGGCACGAGCGGCGCGTCCTCACCCTCGCCATCGCGACGGCACAGGACCAAATACGGCACGGCCTCGGCACTCAGATGCTGAGGGGCTTCACAGGTCACGCGCTCGCGCTTGAGGCCTTCGCCTGCCGCGGGATCGAAGTCCCTTACGATATCGCCCTCACCCACGCACGTCGCCTTGTCGGCGCCAGCGGCCTTAGCGTTGCCAGCGGCCCTAGCGTCGTCAGCGGCCTTGGCGTGCGCACGCAACTCGGTCCACACGGCCGCCGGATAGCACTCGCGCGCCTGACGATCGTGGGTCACACGGGCGAGCGTAACCGGACCACGCGACGCTTGCATCGCGTGACCAAAGCGCACGCGCAGCAGGGCCGCGGGCTCAAGCGTCACGCCCTCGCGACCAAGGCTCGCCGTCAGCGTAGCCAGCGGTCCCTCCTCGTGCGAGAGCGGATAGCTGTCCAGATCGACATCGGCAAACAGCACGGCATCGTAGCTGCCGGGGCGCAGAGCCGCCGCGTCGGCAAGCGAAGCAAAACGAACCTGAGCACGTGGCGCACGGTCAACCTCGTAGGTCTCGTAATCGTAAGCGGTACTGCGCTTGTCCACCTTGGTTCGAACGCCGTCGAGAACCGGCACGGTCGCGGCCTGCGACACGTCGAGCGCGCGAGCATCGTTCATAAGGATGTCGATGGCATGGCGCAGCAAGGCCGTCTCTGCCTGGCGACGGGCTTGGCCGTCAAGGCCGCCTAGAGCGCGATCGGGCAGCGCCTCGGCAACGGCGAGCATGGCCTTGAGCGCCGTCACGGGTTTGTCGCGCCACAGCGCCTGGAACACGTCCGAGACCACACACGGTACGTTCTTAAACCAGTTCTCGTCGCTCGCCGCCTTGCGCGCGCCCCTCACCTGGCCCTGAACGCTCTGCAGCAGGCTCTTAACGCCCGCGGTAGTCTTGCTGCGCGAGAGACGCATATTCTTATCGAAGGTACGGGCATTGACGGCATCAGCGCCCGAAAGCGGACTGTAGATCCAGTCGGTAAGCTCCGGCGCGGGCCACCACTCAGTCTTGGAAGCGGTGCCCTCGTCAGCGGCCTTCATACGCTCGATCAGGTTGGCGAGCGCCGTAAACTGCCTGCCCGCGACGGACTGGGAAAACGCCGTGAACTCAGTCGTCTCGGCCGCAATGTGACGCACCGCCAGACGAGAGGCGAGCTCACCGAACAGCTGGGATGCCCGGGCAGAAACAACGAGCACGCGCACGGGATCGGCGGGCGTTGCAGTAGCTTTATCGGCCTTGGACTCCTTGTGCGCTTTCACCAACTTATCGATGGCGTCCGCATAGACATGAGCACGGGCATGGGGGCCGGCGACCTCAATAAAGGCAGGCTGAGCGGCGGCCCCGCAAGCGACATCAGACGCGACGGCGTCCTCCCCCAGCGGCGCGATCTCAAACAGCACACCGCGGGCATCAAATGCCGTGGCAAGCTCCTCGCGCATCGCCGCTTGCTCGCGGGCGAGCAGCACGACAACCTCTCCCCCGTTGTTTGCCACGGCGGACAGCAGCTCGAGCAGGCTATACGTAAATGACGTGACGCCGCGCACGCAAACGGCGCGGGTGCACGCCGGCAGGCTGTCGGTCAAAGCGCCGGCCATAATGTCAGCTGCCTCGCAGGACTCGACCATATCTCGACGGTCCAAACCGCCCGCGTAGGCACGCAAAAGCTCAAACACACGAGCCTCGGCATCGCTTTTGGGCTTGGGCTTGCAAACGTTGTCGCAGCAACGCTCGGCACCAGTCCCCGCCACACCCGGAAGCACATCGCGAGCCATGCGCGCGAGCATGCGCACCGTGCCCTGGCTACGCGAAAGCGGCTGCAGGTCGGCATCGTCGCGGCGGGCAATCATATCCGAAAACAGCATCTGGCGTTGCAGGTTGTCGACGAAATCGCGCCCGTCGCCCAAAAACTCCCAAAGCGAGCGAAGCCATGACGAAGGTGTCTTGTAGTCGATACCCAGCGAAGCCCCGGCTTCCGCCGCATCATGACGGCACAGGTCGAGCTCGGCGAACGTTGGCGCCAGCAGCACGGCACGCCCGCGGCGGGCAATAAGGTCGACAAGCAGTGCCGACTCGGCATCGCTCAAATCCGTGCCGGCATTGGTGGTATAGATTCGAACAGGCATGGTCCTCCGCTCAAACTGTTCGCAATAATCAATGCATCCATCCTACCCGCCCAAGCGGACACATTGCCACCGCAGCTCCATCTTTTGGTACAAAGCAACCTGAACCCAACGCACCAGCCGATTGCAGGCATATAAAAACCGCCCCCGGAGGGACGGTTCTTCGTAATTCAATGTTGTCGCTGGCCTACTCGCCATCCTCCAACTTAATGAGGATCTTGCGGTAGCCACCGTACTCGCCGTTCAGCGCCTTTGAAACGCGGCTCACCGTGGTGGACGAAGCGCCGGTACGGGCCTGAACCTCAACATAAGGCTCGCCCTCGTCCAAATAGCGCGCAACCTGCAAACGCTGAGAAAGGTCGCAAATCTCGCGCGGCGTGCAGATATCGGTCAAAAACGCTTGGATATCCTTCTCGTCGTCCAAAAGGCTAAATGCGTGGACCAGCTGCTTGACATCAGGCTTGTCAAACATGTTCTCGATATTCATCGATCACCGCCAAACCCGCCAAAAGGCATCGAAGTTGATACTGACATCGGGCATCGTTCGCCCGTTCTATGCAATAGGGCAACGCCTGTGGCTTTTGCCCGTAGCAGTGTAGCACACCACCAAACTAAAGCGACAAGACTCTCTGCCAGCGGCGCGTTTTTCAGGACGAACGCCGTTTAGAAACCATATGCGCACGTAAGCTCCACGAATATTTGAGACAATGGGCGCCCAAACACCGCGGCGCGCCCGCGCAACCATCCAGGTCGCCGCCGTAAGCCGCTTCACGCGACGCCAGCAATCCCGGCGCAAGAAAGGATTCACGCCATGCGCTTTATGCTTAACTGGCTCTTCACCTCGATCGCCATCGCGATCGCCACGTTCCTCGTCCCCGGTATCCAACCCTTCGGCTTTGCCGAGACCTGGGTCTGCTTTGCCTTTGTGGGACTGTTCCTGAACATTGTCGATTCGTTCGTCAAACCGTTCCTCACGGTCATCTCGCTGCCGCTCACGATCATTACGCTGGGCATTTTCCAGCTTGTCGTCAACAGCTTTATGCTTGAGCTCGCGAGTTACCTGTCGGTCAACCTGCTGGGCGTCGGCATCTCCATCGCCAGCTTTGGATCGGCCTTTATGGGCAGCATCCTGGTGTCCATCACGCGCAGCATCCTCGACAGCATCGCCGAGGACTAAAATGGCCATTCCGGCCGTGTCCGTCTCAACAGCCCAAAACGAAGGCCGCCCATCGCAAAAATGGGCGGCCTTCTTATTTGCCAAGTCTCAAAGGGCGAGAAAATCTACCATTTCCACCCCGTCCCCAAATGCAGGTGTGGGTTAGATGACGTAGTCGTAGCCATGGTTGGGAGCGACAAGTTGATCGAGCGTCACGCCGTCGAGGTAGTCGTTGATGAGCTTGTCCAGGTTCTTCCACACGTCGAGCGTGGGGCACTCATCCGAACGCGAGCAGCCCTTGCAGTCGCCATCCAGGCAGGCGACCGGCGCCAGACTGCCCTCGGTCAGGCGCA
>CALLFD010000228.1 GCA_937997605.1 uncultured Collinsella sp.
GACGGTTACAAGCGCCTCATGGCCCCCTCGCTGGAGCGCGAGGCCCGCGCCAAACTCACCGTCCGCGCGCAGACCGAGGCCATCAATGTCTTTGCCAAGAATCTCGAGGGCCTGCTCTCGGCACGCCCCGTGCGCGGCGCCCGCGTGCTCGCGCTCGATCCGGGCTACCGCACCGGCTGCAAGGTCGCCGTCATGGACGAGACCGGCAAGCTGCTCGACCACGGCGTGGTCTATCCCACCAAGCCGCGCCACGACGTCGCCGGCACCAAGCGCGAGCTCGCCCGCCTCGTCAAGAAGGACGGCGTCAACACCATCGTCATCGGCAATGGCACCGCCAGCCGCGAGACCGAGGAAGTCGTCTCGGAGTTCATCGCCGAGCAGGCGCCCAGCCTTCGCTACACCATCGTTAACGAAGCCGGCGCGTCGGTGTACTCCGCCTCCGAGCTCGCCAGCCAGGAATATCCCGACCTGGACGTCACCGTGCGTGGCGCCATGAGCCTGGGCCGCCGCCTGCAAGACCCGTTGGCAGAGCTCGTCAAGATTCCGCCCCAGTCTATCGGCGTGGGCCAATACCAGCACGACCTTGACCAGACCGAGCTTTCGCGCACCCTGGGCCACGTGGTTGAGGACGTCGTCAACCGCGTGGGCGTCGACGTCAACACCGCGAGTGCGAGCCTGCTGGGATACGTATCGGGCATCACGCCGAGCGTGGCCAAAAACATCGTGACCTACCGCGAGGAAAACGGCGCCTTTACCGATCGCCGCCAGCTCAAGAAGGTCCCCAAGCTGGGACCCAAGGCATATCTTAACGCCGCGGGCTTTTTGCGCATTAGCGGCGGCAGGAACCCACTCGACGCGACAAGCGTCCACCCCGAGAGCTACGAGGTGGCCACGTCCGTCCTAGAACGCGCCGGCGTTAAAGCAAGCGAGCTCAGCCGCGGCGGCGTGCCCGACATCGAGCGCCGCCTGGGCAGCATCTCGGCGCTGGCAAGCGACCTGAACTGCGGCACCCTCACGCTCATCGACATCGTCAACGAGCTCAAGAAGCCCGGCCGCGACCCGCGCGACGACGCGCCCGAGGTGGTCTTTAGCCGCTCGGCACTTTCCATCGACGACCTGGAGCCCGGCATGGAACTCAAGGGCACGGTGCGCAACGTTGTGGACTTTGGCGCCTTCGTCGACGTGGGAGTGCACCAGGACGGCCTCGTACATATCTCCAAGCTGGCCAACCGCTTTGTCAAGCACCCCAGCGACGTCGTGCGCGTCGGTGACACGGTCAAGGTGTGGGTCGAAAAGGTCGATCGCGACCGCAAGAAGATCTCACTCACCATGGTGCAGGGCAAGTAAACCGCCAAAGCAAAGGTACCCCCTGTAGCGATGTGCAAAATCGCGAGTATTCTGCAAATTCCACCGTTCCGGATGCCCCTCAGAGACGAAAAAGCAAAAAAACAGCCCCCGTTTTAGCGTCGTCAGAGCCAAAACGGGGGCCGTTCCATGCTTCGGTTAACTGATAAAGACCTTTACCTTGCTGAATACTCTCAATTTTGTACGGCGCAGGCGGGGGTACCCTTGCTTACGGCAGGATATGGAAACCGAGCGCCGCGATATCCTTGGCAAAACCGCGCACGGTATCGAGCGAGACCTCGTACGGGTCGCGACCGATATTCTTGCGCTTGGCCAGGATGCTGTTGGGCACCGTGATGATCTGGCAACCGCAGGCTTCTGCCTGGTAAATGTTAATGAGCTCGCGCGTGGACGCCCACAGGACCTCGCAGTTGGGCTTTGCGGCGGCCTTCTTGACCGACTCCGTCATAAACGGAATGGGGTCGACGCCGGTATCGGCGATGCGGCCGGCAAAGAGCGAGATGATGGACGGCGTCTCGGTGTCAACGGCCTCGACCATCTCATCGACCTGCGTAGGCGTAAAGATGGTAGTGACGTTGACCTTGATGCCGTCGGCAGAAAGCTTGCGGACCAGCTCGGCGGTGGACTCGCCCTTGGTGGTCACGCACGGAATCTTGACGTAGACGTTCTCGGCCCAGGTAGCGATCTCGCGGGCCTCGACCTCCATGGTCTCGACGTCGTCGGCAAAGACCTCAAACGAGACGGACACATCGGTGATGTGGGTCAAGACCTCTTTGGCAAACGCGCGGTAATCCGTCACGCCGCCCTTCTTCATAAGGGACGGGTTGGTCGTGAAACCCTGAACGTTGCCGTTCTCGTACATGTCGAGCATGCCCTCGAGGTTTGCACCGTCAGCGAACACCTTGATTGCCATCTGCCTGATTCCTTTCGTTAGCATACGGCCAATAAACTGCTAAACACTTTACCTACGTTTATCAAGGCGTGAGCTGCAGTTTTTTATCTTCTCGGCGAACGGTATAAACACCTCAGTGTTTGGATTGATAAATCGATTGAGCATGCAAAAGCAAAGAGTCGCAGTTTGGGCAAACGTCAGAACGCGGGATTCATTAGATGAGGCCGAAATGCTGCATCGCTGTGACGGTACCGTCGTGTGCGACATCGTCGGTCACGTAGTCGGCGACCGCCTTGACCTCGGGCATGGCGTTACCCATGGCCACGGCCGTCTCGACTGCGGCGAGCATGCCCAGGTCGTTGCCCGAATCGCCAAAGCCAAAGGTGCGCGCATTTCCCTCGCGGCCCAGATACGCCAGCGCTCGCGCCACGCCCACGCCCTTGTCAATGCCCTTGGGGCTCAGCTCGCGATTCTGGCCACCGGTGTTGCACAGCTCAAACTCGC
>CALLFD010000229.1 GCA_937997605.1 uncultured Collinsella sp.
GCTACCTGCCGCAGCTCAAGCGCCTGCGCGACGACGACCGTTACGAGCGCATGAGTGACAACGTCGTGTACCTGACCAAGGACACCCATACCGACTACATCGACCGCGATATCGTCTATTCGATCTTGGACAAGCATCCCAAGCGTGCCCGCGCCTGGTGGTTTGTGAATGTCGAGACCATGGACGAACCGCATACCTTTGCCTATTCGGTCGAGACGTTCGGCACCGACTACGTGTTCCGTGTGCATCTGTACCTGGGCTACAAGATCAACCAGCGCGTCAATGCCTACCTGCGTCAGGTTGTTCAGGACCTGGCTGCCACCGGCGAGCTGCCGCCGCAGACACATGACTACTCGGTCTACAAGGATCCGGGTAACATCGGCACGTTCAAGTTCGTCCTGATTCGTAAGCTTCTGGCGCCTGAAAGCGATGTGGAGCCGAGCGAGCGTACGGCCATCACGCTCAAGTACATCATTCGCCGCGCCGCCGGCACGCCCGCGCGTTGGTACGGCCTGGAGAACTCCAACGTGAGCTTTGAGTACGTGCCGCTGTTCACCAAGTTCAAGGCCGTGAACAAGATGCAGCGCCTGGCTCCCAACGAGCGGCCGTAGTCGACGCTCGAGGTTTGTCTGCGAACGGGCGGGCTTGTGTTGACGGGGATTGAGTCTTGGGAGGAAACCATGGATGCAAAGGTGCTTGACGGTTGCGATCTTGCGACCGAGCTGGTGCGTGAGGTACGCGCCGATGCTGCCGAAGATCGGTTCTTTACGAATCGGGCCAACATGGACATGGCCGACCGCGTGATTTCGATCGTGGTGACGGTGCTTGTCGCGGCGTGCGTGTGCGCACTGCTCGCGCACGTGCTGTTTGTCTAACGTCCGCAGGTTGCAAAGGCTTTACACTTGGAACCACCACAAGGGGAAACCACCACAAAGGTGCCTGTCCCTTTGTGGTGGTTTTTGTTTTTGAGAGAGGGGCGGGGCACTGATGGACGTCCGTACGGACGGCGATATTGCCGATAGCTTTTGGTGGCGGCGCACAACGCTGACGCGCCGCACTCCTCTGTATGACGCCTGCGTATCGGTGGGGCTGCTGATCGCGGCGACGATTGTGGGTGCGCTGCTCGACCATCCGGGTCTCGCGCCGAGCATCATGATCGTCTATGTGTTCGCCGTTCAGCTGTGCGCATTCTTTACCTGGAGTCGCCTGTATTGCTTGCTGAGCTCGGCTGCCGCCGTGGCGCTCTACAACTTCTTGTTTGTCGACCCGCGCTACTCGCTGTCGCTTATCGACCGCGGCTATCCCGGCATGTTCTTCATCATGTTCGTGGTCTCGCTTGTGTCGAGCTCGATTGCGTTGGCCCTGCGCCGTGCCTTGGCACAGGCTGCCGCCAGCGACCGCCGCACGCATATGGTGCTCGAGACCAACCGTATGCTGCAGCGCTGCGCCGACGAGCAGCAGATCGTTCACGCCATGGCCACGCAGCTGGCGCGTCTTTCGGGCTGCCCGGTCGTGTGGTACAGCGCCGACGCCGAGGGCGATGACCTGCTGCCGCGTGCGACATACACGGCCGTGGGCGATGCCGCGCCGGTGCATGAACTGGCGCCGCAGATGCCGCCGCGGCTCTCGGCGTCCGCCTATGTGGGAACGCCGCTCGATGCTACGTTCGGCGGCTCGGCGTTTTATGGCATCTACCTGACGGTTCGCACAGGCGACGGCTTCGCGCGCTCGGGCGACCCCGCCTCGGTGGTGGGCGTGCTGGCTATCGTTGCCGAGCCCGACGTGCTGACGCACGAGGAGCGGACACTTGCCGATGCTATCGTGAGCGAAGGCGAGCTGGCACTCGATCGCGCCCGCGCCATGGAGGCCCGCGAGGAAGCGGCGGTGCTCGCCAAAAACGAACAGCTGCGCGCCAACCTGCTGCGCTCCATCTCGCACGACCTGCGCACGCCGCTCACCAGTATTTCGGGTAATGCCGATGTCCTGCTCGATCAGGGCTCGACCGGCACCGCGGTGCTCGATGCCCAGACGCGCCGCGGCCTGCTTCTGTCCATTCGCTCGGATGCGCTGTGGCTCAACGCCACCGTCGAGAATTTGCTCGCCATCACCAAGCTCGAGGGTGGCGGTATGCGCCTGTCGACCACGCTCGAGCTCATGGACGATATCGTCGAGGAGGCGCTGCGCCACGTGAACCCTGCCGTGCGCGAGCACGACCTTAAGGTGGTGGCGTGCGATGAGCCGGCGCTCGTCAACGTCGATGCGCGCCTGATGGTGCAGCTGGTGGTCAATCTGGTGAACAACGCCATCACCTATACGCCCGCAGGCTCGCATATCATGATTTCGATTAGCGTCGACGATGGACGCGTGGCGTGCTCGGTGGCCGATGATGGTCCAGGCATCGCACCCGAGGATCGCGAGCGCATCTTCGAGTCGTTCTATACCGCCAACCATGGCCTGGCCGACAGCCACCGTAGTGTGGGCCTGGGGCTTTCGCTCTGCCGCTCCATTGCGCTGGCGCATGGCGGTAGCATAGAGGTTGCCGCGGCGGACCCGCACGGCTCGGTCTTTACGATTGAGCTTCCCGTCGCCGACGTTTCGTTTGATAAGGAGTAGCGCTGTGCCGAACTCTGCCGTAAAACCGCTCATCTTGGTCGTTGAGGACGACCCCGCTGTCCGCAATCTTATTGTTGCCGCGCTCGAGGCGCACGGCTTGCGTCATATGGCCGTGGAGACCGCCCATGCCGCCATCGCTGCCGCCTCATCGCAGGCACCGAGCATTGTGCTGCTCGACCTGGGTCTGCCCGATATGGACGGCGTCAAGGTGGTGGAGTCGGTGCGCGCATGGTCGGGCATGCCGATTATCGTGGTATCGGCGCGTAGCGAGGATGCGGACAAGATTCGCGCACTCGATGCCGGCGCCGACGACTACCTGACCAAGCCGTTTTCGGTCGAGGAGCTGCTCGCGCGCATTCGCACGACGCTCAGGCGCCTTTCGTATGCGCAATCGGGCGGCGTTGCCTCCGAGGGCACGTTCGATGCCGGTGAGCTGCATATCGACTTTGATGCCGGCATTGCCACGATGGATGGCGAGGAGCTGCATCTGACGCCGATTGAGTACAAGCTCTTGTGCCTGCTGGCACATAACGCCGACAAGGTACTAACGCACCAGTTTATCCTGCACGAGATTTGGGGCACGGCAACTAAGAGCGACCTGGCGAGCCTGCGCGTCTTTATGGGCACGCTGCGCAAGAAGATCGAGTCCGACCCCGCGCATCCGCGCTATATCCAGACGCACGTGGGCATCGGTTACCGCCTGGTCACCCAAGGCTAGATCGCCAACCACCGTCCCAATATGAGTTGCGGTGAAATACGGTCTATATTTGCCTAATTCCAGGTAAAACAGTCCGTATTCCACCGCAACTTTGTTATTTGCCCTTGGGCTTGCTGGCGTAGAACTTCTTCTTTTTGGACTTGCCGGCAGGGGAGGGTTTGCCGGCAAAGTTTGATTTGCCGTTGCCGGCCTGCGTGGGCGCGGGCGCTGCTGCACGAGGCTTGCGCGCCTCGGGGTTGCGCAGCTCCTCGGTTCGCTCGGCAATCTCCTCGGCGCTAAAGCCGACCTCGGCCATGGCGTCCTCGATGGGCAGTCGGCGCACGATATAGCAGTGGTGCACCTTCTGGTTGCGCGCGAAGTCCTCGGGGATGGTCTGTGCCGTAATGTCCTCCAGCACGACGCCCGCGCGCGCGAGCTTGCGCGTTTCGGGGCGGAAGCCGCGCAGGTTGCAGCTAAAGATGGCATGTCCGCCCTGTGCAAGCAGGCGAGATACGCCGGCCAAAAGCTCAACATGGTCGCGCTGGACATCCCAGGT
>CALLFD010000230.1 GCA_937997605.1 uncultured Collinsella sp.
GATCGAGACTGCCAATGTGCGGGGTCGAGGGGCAGAGCCCCTCGCGTTCTCTTGGGGGTCAAAGGGGGCCATTCTCTCACGCGAGAGAATGGCCCCCTTTACTCGCTTCTTTGCGCGGCGCAAAGGACTTACGCCCCCACGCAGCGGGTCATACCAGCAAAGTTATTTAACTAATTCCTAAAGGAGTTTTAGTTAAAAAGTTTCGCGATAGAAATTTCCTGATATGTGCGCTCGATCGCTTCGGCGAACATCGGCGCGACGGTCAGGTACTTGATGCGGGACTTGGCGAGTTCCTCTTCGCCGGCAGGGGCGGGGATGGTGTCGAGCAGGGCCAGCTCTTCGATGCTGCTCGCGGCCAGGCGCTCGAGCGCGGGGCCGGAGAGAACGCCGTGGGACGCGCAGGCGTAGACCTTCTTCGCGCCGCCGACCTCAACGATGGCCTTGGCCGCGTTGCAGAGGGAACCAGCGGTGTCGACCATGTCGTCGAAGAGGATGCACTCCTTGCCCTCAACGTCGCCGATGACGTTCATGACCTCGCACTGGTTGGCCTTCTGGCGGCGCTTATCGACGATGGCGAGGTTCATGTGCAGCTTCTGGGCGAAGGTGCGGGCGCGGGCGACGGAGCCGACGTCGGGGGAGACGACGACCATGTCCTCGCACACGGAACCGAACTTCTTGGCGTAGTAGTCGACGAAGATGGGGTTGCCGAAGAGGTTATCCACGGGGATATCGAAGAAGCCCTGGATCTGGTTGGCGTGCAGGTCCATCGTCAGCACACGGTCAACGCCTGCGGCGACGAGCATGTTGGCCACGAGCTTGGCGGAGATGGGGTCGCGGCTCTTGGCCTTGCGGTCCTGACGGGCATAGCCAAAGTAGGGCATGACGGCGGTGATGCGGCCGGCGGAAGCGCGGCGGCAGGCGTCGACCATGATGAGAAGCTCCATCAGACTGTCGTTGACGGGCTTGCAGGTGGACTGAACGAGGAACACGTCGCTGCCGCGCACGGTCTCGTACAGGGAGACGGAGGCCTCGCCGTCTGCGAAGCTCTTGACCTCGCTCTCGCCGAGCTTGGTGCCGATGATCTAGCCGATGTCCGCTGCCAGTTTGGGGTTTGCGTTGCCGGTGAAAATCTTGATGTCCTTACCGTGAGAGATCATGTTGATGTACTCCTCTGTTTATAAAAATTTTTCTGAAGTTACTTTTTCTCGTGCGCCGCGCGCCACTGTTCCGCCCAGCCGGGCTTGTTGACCTGACGCTCGCGCGCGATGGCGAGGGAATCGGAGATCGGAAGAGCAC
>CALLFD010000231.1 GCA_937997605.1 uncultured Collinsella sp.
TCGCCGTTTGCCAACAGCGCTATGGACGGATATGCCGTGCGCTCGGCGGACTTGGCGCAGGCGTCTGGCGAGGCGCCGGTGACGCTCGACGTTATCGGACATGAGGCCGCGGGCCATGTGTTTGAGGGCACAATCGCCCCGGGCGAGACGGTCCGCATCATGACAGGCGCGCCGGTGCCCGAGGGTGCCGATGCCGTAGTGAAATACGAGATCGTCGACGTGCTCGATGCCGACGGCAACGAGGGCTCGCACGTGAGCTTCTCGGCGCCTGCTAAAGTGGGGGAGAACGTTCGCTCTGCTGCCGAGGAGGCCCATGCCGGCGATGTTGTGATGCACGCCGGCGAGGTCGTGGCTCCGGCGGGCGCGGGTCTGCTGGCGAGCGCCGGATACGCGAGCGTGAAGGTGCACGCTGCCCCGCGCGTGGGCATCATCTCGCTGGGCACGGAGCTGGTCGCACCGAGTAAGGTACCGGCGCGCGGTCAGATTCGCGATTCCAACTCCTCGGCGCTGATGGCCGAGGCACTCGATGCCGGCGCCGACCCGGTGTTCTTTGGCATCGCTCCCGATGATGAGCAGGCGATTGCCGAGCTGGTGCATCGTGCCGTGCAGGAGTGCGATTTTGTCATTACGAGCGGTGGCGCCTCGGCGGGCGACTACGATTTCGTGACGGCGCTCGTCCGGCGCGAGGGCGAGGTGCTGTTTGACCGCATCTCGATGCGTCCCGGCAAGGCCATTACGTTTGGCTTGCTCGGAGGTAAGCCCTACCTGGGGCTTTCAGGCAATCCGGCCGCGGCGTATGTGGGCTTTGAGATGCTCGCCCGTCCGGCGATCCGCAAGATGCGCGGCTTTGCCGAGGGTGCGCGTCCCGTGCAGCAGGCGATATTGACGCACTGCGTGAAAAAGCGCCAGGACCGACGCTTCTTCGATCGCGCCACGGTTTTGCGCGACCCCGAGACCGGTGAGCTGTTGGTGACCGAGGCCAAGACGCAGAATTCGGCGCTGCTCGGCACGATGCAGCGGGCCAACTGCCTGCTGCGTATTGACGAAGGGCCGTGTGAGCTCAAGCCGGGCGACGTCGTGGACGTCGTGCGCGTCGACCTGCCTGAGGGAACGGTGCTATAGGAGGAACGCTATGGAGTTGAAGATTTCGATCGTGACGTGCTCGGATACGCGCGACCTTGCCCAGGACGAGGCGGGTGCCGCGCTCGAGGAGCTCATCGAGGCGCAGGGATGGACGGTCGCCTCACATGTGGTCGTGCGCGACGACGTTAGCGAGATCGGTGATGCCATTGTGGAAGCTGCCGATGCGTGCCACGCCAATGTCGTGCTCACCTGCGGCGGCACGGGTCTTTCGATGCGCGACGTGACACCCGAGGCGACGCGTGCCGTCTGTGACCGTGATGTGCCGGGTGTCGCCGAGGCAATCCGTGCCTACTCCATGACCAAGACGCGCCGCGCCATGCTCTCGCGCGCCGTGTGCATGCAGCGTGGGCATACGCTTGTCATCAACTTTCCGGGATCCACGAAAGCGGCCCGCGAAAGCTGGGAGGCCGTGAGCGATCAGCTGGAGCATGCGGCCCAAATGACGGCGGGCGGCGGACATACCAACTAAGCGGTTTACCTGCGGTGGGGCGACCTGAACGGCTGCTCCGCTTTTGTTTTCCGCCGAAGCGACGCCAAGGTGCACGGCAACTCAAAACTATATTCTCTGGCGAGAATAATTTCTCACTATCATTATTCTCGCAGAAGTATAATCTGATTGCAGATTAAAGCCCGCGGTGGGGTACCCGGGCACAAGGTCCGAAAGGGTTGAATATGTTCGATATGGTTTCACGCCGCGGTTTTGTCTCGCTTTCCGCTGCCGCCGCCGCCGGCCTTGGCCTTGCTGGCTGCTCGGGCAACAAGACGTCCGAGCCCGCTGGTTCAGATGCCGGCTCCGCCAAGTCTTCCTCTAAGAAGAAGGCTGTCGAACTGCAGGTCTTTGCCGCCAACTCGCTCGAGAAGGCCCTGCCCGAGGTCCAGGAACTCTACACCGACCAGACCGGCACCATCTTTGCCGACACGCAGTTTAAGGCCTCCGGCGACCTCGTCGAACAGATGCGTGCCGGCGCCACGGTCGACGTGCTCATCACCGCTTCCAAGGGCACCATGGATGACGCTGAGACCGCCGAGCTCGTCGACGCCGACACCCGTGAGGATATGTTCGTCAACGAC
>CALLFD010000232.1 GCA_937997605.1 uncultured Collinsella sp.
CTATTTGCTGCCCGTGTTCTATGTACTGCAGACGGTCGCGGACTCGTTATTTGCTCCAATTAAATACTCAATTTTTCAAAATGCTGTCGATTCTTCGATGCGCTGTTCCCTGATTTCGGTCCAAAGCCAGATGGTGGCGGTGGGTGCCATCCTTTTCTATCTGTTCAATGCTGCGTTGAGCAGCATCGCGGGCATTCGAGTCGTATTGCTTGTTGCGCTCGGGATTTCTTCCCTGGTGTATATCCCCGCGCTATTTCGTCTTACAAGTCAAAGGCCATGAGTATTTAGGCACCGATAACTTATATATCAACGCAATAAACCCGAGCGCGAGGGCGTTTGGGTTTATTATTGAAGCGTATGTAACCTGGCGGCGCCACACCGCCTGTTAGTAGGGAGACACATGAACGTTCTGGTCGTCAACGCGGGATCTTCGACCCTTAAGTATCAGGTCATCGACACCAAGTCCCATAAGGTGTCCGCAAAGGGCTCCTGCGAGCGCGTCTGCTTTACCGGTGGTACCTTCACCCATGCTGCCAATGGCTCCAAGAAGGTGACCGAGAACATCGAGTTCCCCGACCACAAGGTCGCCATCGAGGTCGTCCTGAAGGACCTTGAGGCCAACGGCGTCAAGATCGAGGGCATCGGCCACCGTATCGTTCAGGGCGGTTGGTACTTTGGTGATTCCTCCCTCGTCGACGAGGACGTCCTCGCCAAGATTCGCGAGGTCGCCCCGCTGGCGCCGCTGCACAACAACCCCGAGGCCAACGTTATCGAGTACTGCCTGGAGCAGTATCCCGATCTGCCCAACGTCACGGTCTACGACACCGCTTTCCACTTCAACATGCCCGAGGTCGCCAAGACCTACGCCCTTCCCAAGGATGTTTGCGACAAGCTGCACATCCGTAAGTACGGCGCCCACGGCACCAGCTATCGCTACATCTCCAAGAAGGTCGCCGAGATGACCAACGGCGAGGCCCGCAAGGTCGTCGTGTGCCATATCGGCTCCGGCGCTTCCCTGTGCGCCATCGAGGACGGCAAGTGCATGGACACCACCATGGGCTTGACGCCGCTCGACGGCGTCATGATGGGCACCCGCTGCGGCTCCATCGACCCGGCTACCGTGTGCTACCTGCAGCGCGAGGGTGGCTACACCTTCGACGAGGTCGACGAGATGATGAACAAGAAGTCTGGCCTTTTGGCTGTGACCGGTGGCAAGACCAACGACTGCCGCAACGTTGAGGAGCTCGCCGCTGCTGGTGACCCCGAGGCTCAGCTCGCCTTCGATATGTTCGTCTACAAGATTGCCGCCAAGGCCGCCGAGATGGCCACTTCCATGTGCGGCATGGACACCCTGGTCTTTACCGCCGGCATCGG
>CALLFD010000233.1 GCA_937997605.1 uncultured Collinsella sp.
CCCAAGTTTCGCGTTGATGCCGCTCGCGAGCTGATCGCCGACGTGCCGCCCGTGCGTGACGAGCTGGAGCTCAAGCGCCTCGCCGTGAGCCGCCTAGGCAAGCAGGTTATCGATGTGGTCGACGTGGACGCCGGCTATGCGGATGCCGATGGCGCGCCCAAGCAGGTACTCTCCGACGTGACCTGGCTCATTGGTGCGGGCGACCGCTATGGTCTTTTGGGCGAGAATGGCGCTGGCAAGTCGACGCTGCTCGACGTGATCCAGGGCAAAATTGCGCCCACGCGCGGCCGCGTGAAGATTGGCCAGACAGTGCGCTTTGGCGTGCTGTCGCAGCAGCTCGAGGAGCTCGAGCCCTTCATGGGCGACACGATTCGCGAGGTGCTCAGCAACTATAAGAAGTACTACGTCATCGACGGCAAGGAGACTTCGCCCGAGAAGCTCTGCGAGCGCCTGGGCTTTACGACGCAGCAGCTCTGGAGCCGCATCGGCGATCTTTCGGGCGGCCAGCGCCGTCGCCTGTCGCTGCTGCTGACGATTCTGGACGAGCCCAACGTGCTCATCCTGGACGAGCCTGGCAACGACCTGGATACCGACATGCTCGCGATTGTCGAGGACCTGCTCGACGGCTGGCCCGGCACGCTGATTCTGGTGACGCACGACCGCTTTTTGATGGAGCGCGTGACCGACCAGCAGTGGGCGCTGCTCGACGGCCACCTGACGCATATGCCCGGTGGCGTGGACCAGTACCTGCGCCTGTGCAACGCTACCGCCGAGGGCGAGCCCGTGGGCGCACCGAGTGCCAAGACCGGCGCGTTCGACACCGGTGCCGCGGCAGCTGCGGCCGAAAAGCCCAAGTCGAGCGGTCAGCCCAACGGCCTGTCCAACGCCGAGCGTCAGAAGCTCCGCCGCGAGGTGAGCTCGCTCGAGCGCAAGATGGAGACGCAGCGCGCCCGCGTTGAGGAGGCCGAGGCCGCGATGGCCCAGGTCGACCCCACCAACTACACGGCGCTGGGCGAGCAGCAGACAAAGATCGACGAGGCTCACGCCGCCATGGACGAGTTGGAGATGGCGTGGCTCGAGGCGAGCGAAAAGCTCGAGGGCGAGGAGTAGGCGAGGATGATCAAAGCCGCGTTTTTCGATATCGACGGCACGCTACTGAGCTTTAAGACCCACCGGATTCCGGCGTCGGCGCAGCAGGTGCTCGACAGCTTTCACGAGCAGGGGATCGCGTGCGTGATCGCCACGGGCCGTCCGACCTACCAGATGCCCGATTGGCTGTTCGACCTGGGCTGGGATGCGTACATTACGCTTTCGGGCCAGCACTGTTTTGATGCCGAGGGAGTTTACCGCAGCTGCCCGATCGATCCGGACGACGTCGCGGTGATTGTGGACCAGGTGGCGCAGGGGCGCTACGACTCGCTGTGCATGCAGGGCGAGAACTCGTTTGTGAACCGCCTGTCCGAGCGCGTGGTGACGGCTGGCAACAACGCGGGAATCGTCTATCACGAGGAGCCGTTTGAGCATGCATTTGACGCGCCGGTCTACCAGTTCTGCGCCTTTGTGGACCCGGCCGACGAACATATCGTGACCGACGCTGTGTCGCATTCGCTCACCACGCGCTGGTGTGACCTGTTCTGCGACATTATTCCCGCTAACGGCGGCAAGGACCTGGGCGTGGCGGCGACGCTGGAGCGCCTGGGCATCGACGCGAGCGAGGCGATTGCCTTTGGCGACGGCGAGAACGACCTGTCGATGTTTGCCGCCGTGGGCACGAGCGTGGCCATGGGCAACGCGCAGGATACCGTGAAAGCCGCGGCGACCTATGTGACGACTGCCGTGGACGACGACGGCATCTACAACGCCGCGAAGTACTTTGGACTGTTATAGCTGCGGCTCGGCACTTGGGGACGTTCCTTTTCTGCCGGCACCTGGGGACACTCCTTGCGGGGCGTCCCCATTTTGTTTTCATCCCGCACGTTTTGTGAAACACGGCTAACTTTTAGGCAAAGTAGTAAGACATGGG
>CALLFD010000234.1 GCA_937997605.1 uncultured Collinsella sp.
GTGACGGAGCGATTTTTCTCGGCACTGCCGCCCGCACGCGGCGAGCTTACTGCCGCTGCCGCGTGGGCGGGCGAGCAGTTCGCTGCCTATTTTGAGGGCCTGCCGAGCAATTTTGAGCGCGCCGAACGCTTGGTCGCAGTGGGTGGCACCGTCACCACACTCGTGGCGCTCGTTCATGAGCTGGAACCGTACGATTCGAGCTTTGTGCACCTGCGCGAGCTTTCGCTGGATCAGGTTTCGGCCGCTATCGAGCGCATGTCTGCGTTGGATGCGGACGGCATCGCCGCTCTACCGGGTGTACAGCCCAAACGCGCGGGCGTGATCTTGGCTGGTGCCGTGGTAATCCGCGAGCTTATGCGAGCCGGCGGCTACAAGACGCTCACTGTAAGCGAGAACAGCTTACTCGCCGGCATGGCCGCCACCATCAACGAGGCTCTCGACGGTGCGACCCCCACCATCTCCTGGACCCCAGAGCTCAGCACCCTCTAAATAAGTTGCGGTGAAATAGTTCCTAAATAAGCTGGTAAACGGTATAAACAGGATCTATTCCACCGCAACTTCTAAGGGACCGAAGCTGTCTTTTTAGCCCGTCCTAAATTAGTTGGCTTTCTGAAGCGCGGGGCGGTGGGACGTCCGCGCATTTGCTGCGCAAATACGCACCGGCTTCGGCCGCCTGTCGGCGCCCTCGCCGGCTTGCTACGGACGCTGCGCGTCCGCTTAACGCTCGCCCCCTCGCGGGTTCGAGTCCCGCCGGCATCTAAAAGAAGCGAGCCCGCATCCCTGGGGAACACGGGCTCGCAAGCAATCATATGGTAGGGGCGGTGGGACTCGAACCCACAATCCTTGCGGCGAGAGATTTTAAGTCTCCTGCGTATGCCAATTCCGCCACGCCCCCGTGAGACTAGAAGTCTAGCACAAGCCGTCCGTTACGCGTTGACGGCCATCGAGTGTTGGCCCGACTTCTCCAGGAACTCCTGGAACTTGGCTTCGTCGCCCTTGTTCTGGTACTGCAGGGCCAGCAGGTACTCCAAGCGGCAGCGCTTGACCGGGTCGTCGCCGACATCCTCGAGCATGCGCTCCAGCTCGGGAATGTCGTTGTGGCGCTTGAGGATCATCGTGTCGTACATCAGCTGGCACTCGTGCGCAACTGCCTCGGCCTGACCGCCCTCAAAGCCCTTGATCTCGTGCAGCAACTCCTTGGACTTTTTGCGGTCCTCCTGGCCAACATAGTAGTTAAAGGCTTTGATCACCAGGTCGACGCGCTGCATCTTGGGGAGGTTGAGCCCCAGCAGCAGGTCGAACATCTCGCTGGCACGCTCGTGGTCCTCGCGCAGCAGATAGGAGTTCAGGCGCAGGTAGTCGCGGTTGTAGCGTGGGTACAGCATGCTGGTGAGTTTGCCGTCGAGCAAACGATCGAACTCGTCCCACTGCTTGGCAGCCATAAGCTGCTGCAGACGCTTGAACGTGGTGCGTTTTTTGACGCTAAAGAACACCGATACGGCGATGCAGATGATAACGACGGCGGTCCAGAGTGTGCGGGAATCGGGCATATTGGGGTCCTTAGTCGCTCATAAAGCGAGCGGTATGACAACACGTACTAGATGTATTATACGCAGCGCGCAAGCAAACTGGCATAAAAGCTCATCGAGGCTGAGTGCCATCGCTCGCTGCGGTACACTTACCTAAAGTAAACCATGAAGGGAGATATTACCTATGAAGAAGATCGTTTTGGCTTGCGGTGCTGGCGCTGCTACTTCCACGCTCGTTGCCCAGAAGGTCGCTACCATGCTCGACGCCAACGGTTATGCCGGCAAGTATGAGATCGTGCAGTGCGCCATCTCCGAGGCCAAGGACGCTTGCGACGAGGGCGCCGACCTGCTGATCGCCACCACCGTTGCCCCCGAGGGCCTCACCTGCCCGTACGTGAGCGGCGTGCCCTTCATGACCGGCATGAACCGCGTTGCTGCCGAGAAGGCCGTTCTCGACGTTATGGCTCAGTAGGCGCTGCCTGTATGAATGAGCAGAGCGCCAATCCGGTCGAGCTCTTTGGCATGCGCGTTGCCCATGTGGGCATTAACGCCACCGACCCGGCAGATGCCTTGGAGATCGCGGAGCTGTTCTCGACGATGATGGGCCTGCCCGTTATCGAGACCCCCGTTTCGTACTTTAACGATTCGCTGGTCGAGATCATGAAGCAGAACGGTCGTGGCACCAAGGGCCACATCGGCTTTGCCGT
>CALLFD010000235.1 GCA_937997605.1 uncultured Collinsella sp.
GCCTTGGAATACGCCATGCCCATGCTCTTGGCGGCGCGGTTGAGCGAGTGCTCGCGGGCAATACCCTGCAGCAGCAAGACGCAGCCGTGGCCGAACACGCCCGGCAGATCCTTGTCGCACGCTTGAATGACCAACTTTGCCGTCGTCTTGTACTTCATATGCTCCACGTCTCCCCGCTAAAGTGTTTGCTGGGCAAACGCAAAGCCTGCGTCAAGCCCTCGTGTGCTCTTCTTAAATCATGCATTGTAGCAGTCAAAGTGCGTTAAGATACTTCCCCAGTATTGGGCGCCCAAGGTTGGGCTGGGTCCTACGAGGCCTGCAGCCGACCGGTCGCATGGAAAAAGGAGAAACATGGCTACGTTCTTTCCCGGTGAGTCCCACACGTTTTCGGAGTATCTGCTGGTCCCTGGTTACTCGTCCTCGCAGTGCATCCCCAACAACGTCTCTCTTAAGACGCCGTTAACCCGCTTTAAGCGCGGTGAGAAGCCGGCAATCACCCTGAACATCCCCATGGTTTCCGCCATCATGCAGTCCGTCTCGGGCGTCGACATGGGTGTCGCGCTCGCTACCGAGGGCGGCCTGTCCTTCATCTACGGTTCCCAGAGCGCCGAGTCCGAGGCCGCCATGGTCAAGGCCGTCAAGGATCACAAGGCTGGTTTCGTTCAGTCCGATTCCACGCTGACCCCTGACATGACCATGGAGCAGGTCATCGAGCTCAAGGAGAAGACCGGCCACTCCACCATGCCGGTCACCGACGACGGCACTCCCAAGGGTAAGCTCCTGGGCATCGTCACCAGCCGTGACTATCGCCCCAGTCGCGATGACCACCAGACGAAGGTCTCCGAGTTCATGACCCCGCGTGAGCAGCTCATCGTGGGCGACAAGAACATCAGCCTCAAGGTTGCCAACGACGTCATCTGGGACAACAAGCTCAACGCCCTGCCCATCGTCGACGACAACGATCACCTCATGGGTATTGTCTTCCGCAAGGACTACGACAGCCACAAGACCAACCCCAACGAGCTGCTCGATGGCGACAAGCGCTACATGGTCGGCGCCGGTATCAACACCCGCGACTATGCCGAGCGCGTGCCGCTGCTCATCGAGGCCGGCGCCGATGTCCTGTGCATCGACTCTTCCGAGGGCTTCAGCGAGTGGCAGAAGCGCACCATCGAGTGGATCCGCGCCAACTACGGCGAGGACGTCAAGGTCGGTGCCGGTAACGTTGTCGACGCCGAGGGCTTCCGCTTCCTGGCCGACTGTGGTGCCGACTTCATCAAGGTCGGTATCGGCGGCGGCTCCATCTGCATCACCCGTGAGACCAAGGGTATCGGCCGTGGCCAGGCCACCGCGCTGATCGATGTCTGCCGCGCTCGCGACGAGTACTACGAGGAGACCGGCGTCTACGTGCCCGTGTGCTCCGACGGCGGCATCGTTTATGACTACCACATGACGCTCGCCCTTGCCATGGGTGCCGACTTTATGATGCTGGGCCGTTACTTCGCCCGCTTTGACGAGAGCCCGACCGAGCGCGTCAACGTGAACGGTCAGTACATGAAGGAGTACTGGGGCGAGGGTTCTGCGCGTGCTCGCAACTGGCAGCGCTACGACCTGGGCGGCGCCGCGAAGCTCAGCTTCGTCGAGGGCGTCGACTCCTACGTCCCGTACGCCGGCTCCCTCAAGGACGGTGTGGGCGGCACGCTCTACAAGGTCAAGTCCACGATGTGCAACTGCGGTGCCCTCTCGATTCCCGAGCTCCAGGAAAAGGCACGCCTGACCCTGGTAAGCTCCACCTCCATCGTCGAAGGCGGCGCCCACGACGTAGTCGTCAAGGATTCCCAACAGAGCGTCAGCTACCGCTAAGCGGCTTTCCCAAGCACCGCACCTTGCCGTTCAAACCGTCGCTCGCGTACCAAAGTACGCGTCGCTCCTCTTTCACGGCAATCTGCGGCACTTGGAAAACCCGACCATGCTTGGGCTGGTAACAATTAGCGGTTGATCCACAACCACGTTATTTAGATAAAGCGAGATGCCTGCAAGTCGCAGGCATCTCGCTTGTTGTATTTGCTATCATCATGCGAGTTAACGATGTGGCGGGGCGTTCTTACCTTTGCTCGCTGCAAGTTCCGCACGAGCCGAAGAGCACTTAATGTGCTCTTCGTGCGAGCAGGACTGTCCGCAGCAGCGAGTAAAGGTAAGAACGCCCAGCCCCAACCCAGCTAACAAAGGAGCTGATATGTGCGATTGCACAGATCATAAGGACGAGATCCCTGCCTACGACGCGCAGGCCATTGAGTCCAGGTGGATGAAGGCCTGGGAGGACTCCAACCTCTTTGCCGTCGACACCGACGACAGCAAGCCCAAGAAGTACGTGCTCGAGATGTTCCCGTATCCGTCGGGCGACCTGCACATGGGCCACGCGCGCAACTATACCATCGGCGATGCCATGGCCCGTCAGGCCCGCATGCGCGGCTATGACGTGCTGCACCCCATCGGCTTTGACGCCTTTGGCCTGCCCGCCGAGAACGCCGCCATCAAGCACAACACGCAGGCTGCCGCCTGGACGTATAAGAACATGGACCAGGCGCTCGCCACGATGAAGCGCATGGGCTTCTCCTACGATCTGGATCGCATGGTCAAGACCTGTAGCCCCGACTACTACCGCTGGGGCCAGTGGATCTTTGAGAAGATGTGGGAAAAGGGCCTGGTCTACCGTAAGAAGAACCCGGTCAACTGGTGCCCCACCTGCAAGACCGTCCTGGCCAACGAGCAGGTCACCGAGGGTAAATGCTGGCGCTGCGGCACCGAGCCCGAGAAGCGCGATCTTGAGCAGTGGTACTTCAAGATTACCGAGTACTCCCAGGAGCTGCTCGACGACCTGGAGAAGCTCCCCGGCTGGCCCGAGCGCGTCAAGCAGATGCAGGCCAACTGGATCGGTCGCTCCGAGGGCGCCGAAGTCGACTTTACCCTGTGCGACCGGGATGGCGAGCCCATCGAGGGCGATGAGGGCAAGATCACCGTCTTCACCACGCGTGCCGATACGCTCTTCGGTGTTTCCTTCTTTGTCCTGGCTCCCGAGTACGCCGGTCTGCACGAGCTCGTCGAGGGCACGGAGTACGAGGAGGCCGTCACCAAGATCGTCGAGGACTCCAAGCATATCTCCGCCGTCGAGCGTGCCCAGGGCACCCTCGAGAAGCATGGTGCCTTCACGGGCCGCTACGTGGTGAACCCCGTCAACGGCGAGAAGGTCCCCGTGTGGGTTGCCGATTATGTCGTTGCCGACTATGGCACCGGCGCCGTCATGGCCGTTCCCTGCGGCGACCAGCGCGACTTTGAGTTTGCCCGCAAGTACGACCTGCCGATCGTGCCGATCATCCTGGACGATGACGATCGCGCTGCCGTCGAGGCCAGCGGCGAGACCATCGATACCTTCCATGCCGAGACCGTCGACTGGGATTGCGCCCACGCTGCCGAGGGCACGCTGGTCCAGTCCGGCAAGTACACCGGCATGCGCGGCGGTAAGCACTCCGAGGGCGAGTCTGCTATCGTGGCCGACCTCGAGGCCATGGGCTGCGGTCGTCGCAAGGTCGAGTTCCGTCTGCGCGACTGGCTCATCAGCCGCCAGCGCTATTGGGGCAACCCCATCCCGGCCATCCACTGCGAGCACTGCGGCATCGTGCCCGTGCCCGAGGATCAGTTGCCGGTGACGCTGCCCGAGAACCTGGACCTGGGTGCCGGCGAAACCCTCGCCGAGTGCAAGGAGTTCTACGAGACCACCTGCCCGGTCTGCGGCCGTCCGGCCAAGCGCGAGACCGATACCATGGACACCTTCACCTGCTCCAGCTGGTATTACCTGCGCTATACCGATCCGCACAACACCGAGCTGCCTTTCTCCCGCGAGGCTGCCGACCGTTGGATGCCCGTCGATAACTACATCGGCGGCATCGAGCACGCCATTCTGCACCTGCTCTACAGCCGTTTCTTTACCAAGGCGCTGCGCGACCTGGGCCTGCTGAGTGTGGACGAGCCCTTCACCAACCTGCTGTGCCAGGGCATGGTCAAGGACGAGAACGGCGACACCATGTCCAAGTCCAAGGGCAA
>CALLFD010000236.1 GCA_937997605.1 uncultured Collinsella sp.
GTGAGGCCGCAGGCGACCTGACCCGCCGTCCCTACCTGCGCTGGCTTGCCGCCTTGGCATCGCGCGCCCTCATTAGCGGCCGCTATCGCATGTCGCTCGAAGCCGCAAACCGCAGCCTGGACTTTGCGCCCAACGACCCCGCCGGCGTCCGCCATACTGCGATGCTTGCCATGGCAAAGCTCGAATACCCTGCCGAGGAGCTCAAGCGTTTTCGTTCCGCCCACTCTGTACCCTATCTTGCCAACACGCCGCTGCGCCGCCGTCCCAAGGACGCAGAGCGCGACTTGGACCCGTGGACGCTCATCGCACTGATGAGCGCAGCCTGGCGCGAGCTGGATTACGGGGGCGCCGAGCACTACCTGCGCATCCTGGTGCGCTCATGCCCGCACGCAGCCGAGGCGCTCTACTTCCAAACCGAATTTCCCGATGGCGTCTATGCCCGCGTCAACGTGGGCGTGGGCTCCACCGACGAGCTTGTCCTTGCCCTGTCCGAGGCGACGCCGGTGCTGCAGGAGGGCCTAGGCGCGCCCGACAACGCCAGCTTTGCCGCCTGGGTCGCCACCAACGACATCGTGCGCTCCCAGATCGACGAACGAATCCTGCGCGCGGCCGAACAGGGATTGCCGTTTAAGGGAGGAGACCTCTAATGGATCCGAGCGTCTACATCCCCGCCTATCTGGAGCGCACCTATCTGGCGTCGCACCCCGAACTCACCGATGCAGCACGCGAGCTTGTCCATAACGACATCAGCGCAAACCCTCACAAGTATGCGCAAACCGAACATGCCCAAGCGCTGCTGTCCTATGCCGGCGTTCATCGTCATTTGCTTGACGAGCTTCGTCGCATCGAAGACATGGGCAGCGACGAGGAGTTTGAGCAGACGCGCAACCGTCTGTTCGACGATATGCGCGATGAGCTGCTCAAGATCGTCCGCGTCGATGCACTTGCCGTCGATGCGCAGTTGCTCGCCATCATCCTGGCGGACACGCCCGTCGATGCCTGCCTGGGCGACCTGATGAAGCTCGAGGCGAGCACGGCCGACTACCTGCAACAGAGCGTGCCCGGTTTTGATATGGAGGCTCCGCACTACTGGGCCAATAATGTTTTGGCCGACGGTATCACCGCAGCAGACCTTACCGTGAGCGAGCCGGCGCTTATCGGCTGGCTTCACACGCTCGAGGCCATCTCGCAGCTGTGCATGGCGAGCGCTCGTTACCGTGCTGCTGCCAACTACGCCCGCCGCGTCCTTAAGGCAGAAGGTTATCCCACCCGAGCTGCCGGCACCGTGTTGCTCGCCCTCGCCCGCCTGGAAGACCAGGACGGCTTTTTTGCCCTGGCTCACCAGCTCGAGGAGCAGGTGGGAGCTGATGCACTCGAGAACTCCCCCTGGTACCTGCTCGCCCGCACGATTCTGCTGTTCAAAACAAACAAGATGCGTCCGGCGACACGTGCACTGCGCGAGTTTGCTAACCGTTGCGAGGGCGGCGCGTTCTTCTTGCTGAACCCCATGTACCAGACGCCGTACCTTCCCTGCCGACCCGAGCCACGCGACCCCTGGGACCTCTCGCACCAGGCGGTTTGGGAAGCCGACGGCATTATCTCGGACACCCCCGACTTTGCCCCCTGGGCCAACGCCTGCGAAGATGTATCGCAGCTTGCCCAGGAATTTGCGCGCCGCTACGGCTTTTAGCGACGCGATCGCCCCGACCATGTCATCTATGTTAGGAACGGCTTCATGAACCTCCGCTCATCTCTCGCCTGCACCTCGAGCGATATCGCCCGCTGGGGACTGCGCTCTGTCCTCAAACGCCAGGGTGGCGTGCTTCCCGGCCGCATCGCCATGAAGATCGACCCCGAGCTGCTAAGCGACCTCGCGAGCCTGGTCGACCGCAGCGTGGTGATCACCGGTACTAATGGCAAGACCACCACATCCAACCTCATCGCCGACGCCGTTGCTGCCAGCGGTGCTACCGTGGTGTGCAACCGTGCCGGCAACAATATGGAGCCCGGTGTGGTGGGTGCTCTGCTCGAGGCCCGCAGCGGTCTTAAGCGTGTCGACAGCGGCAAGCGCGTGGGCGTTTTTGAGTGCGACGAGCTCTACACCGTACGCGTTCTGCCCAAGCTCAAGCCGACCTACTTTGTGCTGCTCAACCTGTTCCGTGACCAGCTGGATCGCTACGGCGAGATCGACCATACCCAAGACGTCATCGCCCATGCGTTGGAGCTTTCGCCGGCAACGACGCTCATCTATAACGCCGACGATCCGCTGTGTGCCGCGATCGCCGCGCGCGTTCCCAATGCAAGCATCGCCTTTGGCATCGACGGCGCCACCAACACCGAGTCCGACCGCATTAGCGACTCGCGTTTTTGCTCACAGTGCAACGCCCCGTTGGAGTACGACTATGTGCAGTACGGACAGCTTGGCGCATACCATTGCCCCTCGTGCGGCTGGGCCCGCCCTGGGCTTGTCCGTCGCGTGACGGGCGTGGAGCTCGGCTGCGACGGCTACGGTTTTGACCTGGTCTTTGGATCTACGCCCGACGCGGCTGCCGTGCACATCGCCACACGCTACAACGGCCTGTATATGGTCTACAACGTAGCCGCAGCCTTCTTCGCCGCCCACGAGCTGGGCGTGGACACGGCGCATCTGCAGCCCACGCTCGATGCCTACATCCCCGCGGGCGGGCGTATGGGCCGCTGGGAGATCGCCGGCCGTACCGTCGAGGCAAACCTGGCCAAAAATCCCGTGGGTTTCGATCGCCAGATTCAGTCCATTAAAACGGCAGGCGGCAGGCTCTGCGCCTTCTTCCTCAACGACAACGATGCCGACGGCCACGATGTATCGTGGATCTACGACGTCGACTTTGAGCGCATCGCCGACA
>CALLFD010000237.1 GCA_937997605.1 uncultured Collinsella sp.
TATCCGAACCCATGCCCGAGCCAAAGGTGCCGTGACGGTCGCCGCGCTTCTCCCAACCCGTGCCTTCAAAACCGGCAGAACCGATACCGCTAAACTCGATATCCTCAAACGGAATCTCGTTGAGGAAGCGCGAGCGCGGGTTGGCAGAAGTCGAGCCGTAGGTGCGACGCGTGGCCGCATAGGTCAAGAACAGGCGCTTACGGGCACGCGTGATGGCGACGTAGGCCAAGCGACGCTCCTCCTCGAGCTTGCCCGGATCGTCACTACCGCCAAAGTCGTGCACGTGCGGGAAGATGCCTTCCTCCATGCCGGCCACGAACACCGCCGGGAACTCCAGGCCCTTGGCGGAGTGGATGGTCATCATAGTGATGGCATGCGTCTCGCCGGCCAGGGAATCCAAGTCGGAGCGCAGAGCCAGCCACTCCATGAGTGCAGGCAGCGCCTTGCAGGTGAGCGGGCCGTAGGTGCGCTCGATCTCGTCGGCATGTACGGCACCCGCCGGCAGCTCTGTCGGCGCGGCATAGGCGTTGCCCGCGATGGCGGCAGCCAGGGCATCCTGCGGCGAGAGCGCCGGGGCCGCCAGGCTGTCGAGCGGATTGGAACCCGCGGCATCACGCGCGCCAACGAGCGCCTCAAACGAAGACACGGGCGCAGACGGGCCGGGCTCGGGCGCAGGCGCGCTCACCACAACGGACTCGGGTTCAGCGTCGGCAGGCACATCGGCAACACCGGCAGCGCGCAGCTCTTCCAAGCTCTCAAGCGTACCCTCAATATCCTCGTGCGTCTCCTCAAATTCGGCGGCGACGCCCAAGAATTCCTGGATGTTCTCGGCGCGGCTCTCGGACTCCATGGTGCCCTCGGCGCGGAAGGCCTGCAGCAGGCCCGTCTTGTCGACAATCATCTCGACGACGTCCTTGAGCTCGCCGTCCATGCGGCGACCCTCGCGCACCAGCGCCAGAAAGCTCGACAGGCCGTTGCGCACCTTGGCGCTAAACATGCCCGTCTCGGCGCACGCGATCTCGCAGGCTTGGAAGAACGAGCAGCGGTTGTCGCGTGCCAGCTGCTCAATCTTTTGAATCGAGGTGGAGCCGATGCCGCGGCGCGGCGTGTTGATGACGCGCTTGACGCTCATCTCGTCTGCCGGGTTCACGATCATCTTGAGGTAGGCCATGACGTCGCGGATCTCGGCACGGTCGAAGAATCGCGTGCCGCCCACAATCTTGTAGGGCACGCCTGCGCGCAGGAACATATCTTCGAGGATACGCGACTGGGCGTTGGTGCGGTAGAACACGGCGATATCGTCGTAACTCGTGCCCTTGGAGTGCAGCTTTTCGATCTCGCCGGCAATCCAGCGACCCTCGTCGCGCTCATCGCTTGCCTGGAAGGCCTGGATCTTCTCGCCGTCGCCCTCGGCCGTAAACAGGCGCTTGTCCTTGCGCTGCGAGTTGTGACGCACCACGGCGTTGGCGGCGCTCAGGATATGGCCCGTAGAGCGATAGTTCTGCTCCAGCTTGACGGTCTTGCAGTCTTTAAAGTCCTTCTCAAAGTCCAGGATATTGGTGATGTCGGCGCCACGCCAGCTATAAATGGACTGATCGTCATCGCCCACGACCATGAGGTTTTGGTACTTGGCGGCCAGCAGGTTGGCGATCTCGTACTGGACGTGGTTGGTGTCCTGGTACTCGTCGACGCTAATGTAGCGGAAGCGCTCTTGGTACTTGTCGAGCACCTCGGGACGGGTGCGCAGCAGCTCGAGCGTGCGCACGAGCAGGTCGTCGAAGTCCATCGCGTTGGCGGCGCGCAGGCGGCGCTCCAGCTCCAGGTAGACCTGCGCGGCCTTTTTGTCATTAGGGCTGTCGGCGGATTTGAGCATGTCCTCGGGCCCGATCATGGCGTTTTTAGCCGAGCTAATCTTGCTGCGGATCATGTTGATGGGGAACTGCTTTTGCTCGATACCGAGCGCCTGCATAATGTCGCGCACCATGCGCTTTGAGTCATCGTCGTCGTAGATGGTGAACTGACCGGTGTAGCCCAGCAGGTCGGCGTCCTCGCGCAGCATGCGCACACACATGGCATGGAATGTGCACACCCACATGCCGCGGGTGCCGCTGGGGATGAGCGCTGCCAGACGCTCGCGCATCTCGGCCGCGGCCTTGTTGGTAAACGTGATGGCCAGGACCTGCCAGGGCTTAACGCCCAGGTCGCCGAGCATATGTGCGATGCGGAAGGTCAAGACGCGGGTCTTGCCCGAGCCGGCGCCGGCAAGCACCAGCAACGGGCCCTCGGTGGTCAGAACTGCCTCGCGCTGGGCGGAATTAAGGCTGTCGATGTCGACGAGCGGCTTGGCGGGTTTGGGTGCCGGCGCGGGAGCGTCGTAGATGTCGAGCGGGACGAGTTCGGGCTCCGGCGCAGCGGGGGCGGTGTATGCATCGAGCGGCACGGGTTCCGGCGCGGGCGGCACGGGTACCGCGGCATTCTTTTCCCAGGGCAAGGGCTGGGTCATGGGCGACTCCTCATCTGACGGACGGCGCGCCTGCGGGCGGCGCCATAGTTTGAGCCGTACCAGTATACCGAGCCGCGCGGACACCGACGCAAATCACACCACGACTCCGTGCGTCACCGTCAGGCCCGCCCCAGCGGATCTGGCGCAATGGGGTCAGGTTACTTTGCACCAATCTATTGACAATCACGAAACCACCGATGTCATGGCAGCAGCAGCGAGCGACGGTCAGGGCGAACAAATTGGCATGAAAAGGGGGCGGCATAGACCTTTTGGTCATGCCGCCCCCTTTGAATGACAAGTTGTCGCCCTGACCGCCGCGCAGCGTCGACTAAGTTAGAGGCCGAGCATCGGCTCCAAGACGAAGAAGTACGCAAGCACCACGATGCCCAGAACGATGCGGTAGACGCCGAAGCACTTGAAGTCGTGACGGCGGACGAAGCCCATGAGCCACTTGATAGCGATGAGCGAAACCACAAAGGCCACAACGCAGCCCACGCCCAGGATGGCGACCTCGTTGGCACCGAACGTACCGCCCTTGATGAAATACTTGACCAGCTTGAGCGCACTCGCGCCAAACATGACAGGGATGGCCAGGAAGAACGTAAACTTGGACGCCACCGAACGCGTGCAGCCCAAAAGCAGGCCGCCGATGATGGTGGAACCGGAGCGCGACGTGCCCGGAATCAGCGAGAGCACCTGGAAGCATCCGATGCCCAGTGCGGTCTTCCAACTCAGGTCCTCGAGCGTGGTGATGGAACCAAAGTCCAGATCCTCGTCATCGTCCTCATCCTCAGCGGTAGCCGCGGCGGGCGCCGCAAAGTGCGCACCGGCGGGACGTCCACCCGACACCACAGCACGCGAACCAAACGAACCGGCAACGGCCATTTCCTCGCGCTTGCTCGCGCGCCAGTTCTCGATCACGATAAACAGCACGCCGTACACAATGAGCGCCAGCGCCACGACGGGAGCATTGTAGAAATGCTCCTCCATCCAGTCGTTAAGCGGCAGACCGATCGCCGCGGCGGGAATGCAGCCGAGCACAATCTTGCCCCACAGCACCCAGGTGTCGCGACGGCCCTCCTTGCCCTTGCTGGGCGAGAACGGATTGAGCTCATGGAAGAACAGCACACAGACGGCCAGAATGGCGCCGAGCTGAATCACGACCAGGAACATATTCCAGAATGTCTCGCTCACGTTCATCTTGACGAACTCGTCCACCAAGATCATGTGACCGGTCGACGAAACAGGCAGCCATTCGGTGATGCCCTCGACCAGGCCCATGAAGGCAGATTTTAGAAGCTCGATAATACCCAAAGGGACCCCCTCGTTAGACACCCGCCGATATTGTTCTGCGGACGGTGCGGGCGATGTCCCATTATCAACCGTTCGGGCGCGTCTACGCCTACCCTTACCAAAAAACTCGCCCGTTCACAGAATTGCGAGCGGTCAAACCCAAATCCTTGGGTATAACTGCAACAAGATAAAGTGTCCGGCGGCCAACGCGCCCGCGCCCGCCCGATGCACGAGCCCCGCGCCCGTGCGATAGACCAAGGAGGAAACCATGAACGAGGGCTACACCAAGGTATTTGTTTCACTCGACGGTACTGAGCAGCAGGATTTTGTGCTCGCACGCGCCATCAAGGTCGCCGCGAACAACGGCGCCAAGCTAATCATCGGCCACGTTATCGATTCCACGGCGCTCGAGAGCGCCGGTTCCTATCCGGTCGATCTGGTCAACGGCCTAGAGGAGGCATTTAAGAACTCCATCGCCAAGCAACTCGAAGAGGCCAAGGCCAATCCCGACATTCCCGAGGTCGAGGTCATGATTCGCGCCGGCCGTATTCGCGAGACGCTCAAAGACGAGATGCTCGACGTGGTCAAGCCCGACCTGGTGCTCTGCGGCGCACGCGGCCTGTCCTCGATCAAGTACGCGCTCCTGGGTTCGATTTCGACGTTCCTGCTACGCAACACCGACTGCGACATCTTGGTCGTGAAGTAGCGTTGCTCCCACCGGCCGCGGGGCCTGCGGGGTTTCCACGGGCACGTCCTCGCCGCGTTGCGGCTGCGGGATGTGCCCTTAGGAAACCCCTCCCGGCCCCGCGGCCTTCGCAGCCTTACTTCAGCGAGTTGTCTGATAGAAAAATGGCGTGCCGCCCCGTTTGGGGCGGCACGTTTTGTTTGGGATGGCACGTTTTTACTATAAGGCGATCCTGCTTAGACGAGCTTGCACTTCTGGAATGATCTTCTCGAACATTACCTCCGCTTCGGGAAAACCCTCTTCTTTGAGACCGCGCGCGGCGTCTCTTAGCGCGTCTGGAACCTCATTGCAGGTATCAGCAATCATTCCTGCGACAATTCCCCCGGGCAAACCCGCCCCAATCATTTGGCTCATCACCGACCCGCGCGTTACTTCGTCAATCTTGCGGCTCCCACCAAACGAGACGCCCATCTCACGAACGAGACTGGGGTAAACCGTTGTGCACAGCACGTCATAGAGCGGCGCCAACCTCACCTGCTTCCAACTTTCGTCCCATACGAGCGACCAGTTCTTTAGATGGTTATCACAGTTACCTACGGCATAGTCGAACAGCTGGTTATAGCCGACAAGGAACCTGTCCTCCATTTGATTCGTCGACGCCCTTCGCACCGCATCGACGATAAGCCCCAGGTAATTGACGCCCGTCGGCTCATATTTAAGCTCACGCGAGACGCCCTTGGCCTGACAAACATCTTCCTGATGCAAACGGTATGGAATTGGCAATCCGTCAACCGAGCGTCCGGCATCAGACGTTACTCGGTCAAATCGCTTCACGGCGATAATTGGCTCGGCATCCTCAACTCGGATAAGAAAACACTCTTCGGCCGATAGGTCCATCAGAGAGGCGGCTCTCACGCACATCGCTTCGCACACTGTCTCGCCCGGGAACGTTTTCGACCCCGCCTTGAGAATGTGCGTGGATGGAGCCGCTCCATGAGGCAGGTACCATCCACCACATGGGTCATCGCCCGTATGGTAGAGACCGATCTTCGCCTGAGCACCTGCAAGGGAGATTCGACTCTCTAGCGCTAAATCAAAAGCAACCTCCGCCGGTGCGTATGCCAGCCCGCTTAGCTGTTCCGCACCTATCTCTTCATAGTCCATTTCGAGGCTGTCGCCCGAAGGCTCTCGCGTCAGAACCAGGGCGCCGACGGGTTCATCGCGGACCAAATCGAGTACCTTGAAGTAATCTCCGCGTTCCGCTCGCGCCCTTTTCTCAAGGTCCCTGTTGAGCTGCCCCTCCGGAATGATGCCGGAGAAAAAGGAACCCGTTGCATCCGGACTAAATGTCTCGGCCGTCAACGGCAGCGAGATCGAAATCGGCGCCGCATCACCGCTCTCGAGATATTTGGGGCTATAGGTGAATATCGGAAACCCCGCATTTTCCTCCAATATGCCGACCAGCTGGTAAGACCCATTAAACTCACGGTGAACGAACAGCGTGCCATCCATTACTTCCCCCTCACCTTCAGAATAAAATCAATATCCACGATGGAGGCGTAATCGAAAATGACACCAATTTCGACCGTTGTCCGCCCCCGTTCGATATCACCAATCACACGAAGGCTGCGACCCGTCATAGTCGCGACGTCACGTTGAGTCAAGCCGAGCTCACGCCTTCTGAGCCTAAGGGCCTTCCCTATCTCAGAGGGATCGAAAACCGTGCGCTCCGAGAAAGCGGCTTCCGACGGTTTGAGCTTGACGCGCCCATCCAGCTTTTTAATCGTTGTCACCGTTCTCATAACGCCTCCAGCTATATTCCTGCCCGTGAACATAGTATAAAACTGTAGCACTATGTTCATGTACGGGAATATAGTGTTGACTACATTAGCAATGTTCCCGTTCGGGAATATAGCTGCCGAAAAGCCTGATTTCTTCTTAAATGGGAAGATCCTGAACGTCTACGCTATACGGGCTGACTACTCAAAGTATTGGAACTTGTTGGTTGAGAAGGCAAACGTGACAACAAAGCCTTCGCCGGAATCGGATGCCGCGGTGACGTCGATGCCCATCTTGGAGCACAGGCGTGCCACCAGATAGAGGCCGATGCCCGTTGCGCGCTTGGTGGTGCGGCCGTTGTCGCCGGTAAAGCCCTTCTCGAACACGCGTGGCAGGTCTGCCGCACTCACGCCGCAGCCGTTATCGGCAACAGTGAGCTCAATGCGCTCACTCGCCAGACCCTCGTCCAGCAACGCGCCCGAAAACACGATCTTCGCGCCGTCCTCGCACGCGTATTTAATGCTGTTCTGGATGAGCTGCCCCAAGATAAACTCGAGCCACTTCTCGTCGGTAAAGACCTCAAAGTCGAGGTTCTCGCACACCGGGGCCACGTGCGCCGCGATGAGCTCGCGCGCGTTGGCTTTAATCGCGCCCGTCACCAAGGTCTTGAGATCCCAGCGGCGAATCAGGTGGTCCCGCTCCACGACTTCCGAGCGCGCGTAGTACAGTGCCCGGTCGATATAGCGCTCCACGCGAGCCAGCTCACGGCCCAGGTCATCCACGCGCGACAGGTCGTCTTCGCTGCCGTCCAGGTTTTCCAAAATCAGGTGGGCCGCCGCCAGGGGCAGCTTGGCCTCGTGGACCCAGCTCTCGATATAGTCGCGATAGTCATCGGTCTGACGCCGGCCTTCGGCAACCTCGTCGCAAGCAGCTTTGCCCACGCGACGCAAGACCTCGTACTCGAGCTCGCCCTCGGCATAGGTCGGGCATTGCACCATCTCCTGCACCCATGCGGGACTCTCGAGCTCCTCGGCCGCACGCTCCAGCTGACGCAGAAAACGGCGACGGCGCGCGTACTCGACCACGATGCCGAGCATACCAAAGATAAAGGACACGCCGACCGCCACGACCACAATAGATGTCGAAGCACCGGCGACCGTCAGCACAAAGCAGCTCAGCAGCACGCCGCACGTCCACACGGCGACGGGAAGCAGCGCATCTTTAAAGAACTTGCCAAACGACATAGCCGGCCCCTAGACCGAATAGCCTTGGCCGCGATGCGTCGTCAAATACCCCTTGATGCCGATTTTTTCGAGCGTGGTACGCAGGCGGTTGATGTTGACGGTGAGCGTATTGTCGTCCACGAAGGCATCGGAGTCCCACAGGTCCTGCATGATGGCCGAGCGCGAGACGATCTTGCCCGCGCGGCTCAGAAGCAACGAGAGGATACGCAGCTCGTTTTTGGTGAGCTCGGTGCTGGTGCCCGTTTGCGTGTTGGTGACCATGGAGCGTGCGAGGTCGAGCTCCAGTCCCTTGTGGACGAGCGTGCTGCGCTCGCCCGCCGCCGCGGTGCGACGCAGTAGTGCGTTGATGCGCGCCACGAGCACACGGGCGCTGTAGGGCTTGGGAACAAAGTCGTCCGCGCCGAGCGTCATGGCCATGACCTCGTCAATCTCGGTCGTGCGCGACGTGAGGACGATGATGGGAACCTCGGATTCGCGGCGAACCTCATGGCAGATGTGCTGGCCGTCTTTGACAGGGAGTGTGAGGTCGAGCAGCACCAGGTCGGGAGCGGCGGCGAGAATATCGCGCGAGACGTGCTCGAACGATCCGCAGGCCTCAACCCCAAAACCGGCACGGGCGAGGATGTCGGCGAGCTCGCGACGGATGGGCTCGTCGTCCTCAACGATATAGATCAGCGGCATGGGTTCCGCTCCCCTCTTGGTTGTCTTGCCACCATTATGGCTGCGAAACTGCAGGTGTGCACCGCGCGCGGCGCCAAGGTGACAGAACTGTTCGCGAACGAAAGCGTTTGGTTCGCCCCTCGCTCGCAACGGGAGCGAGGATCAAATGATTATTAAATCCCCGTCCCAGAAAAATCATTTAGCGGCGGGCACGAAGCTTTTCGTAGCCGTCGGCAAAGAAGGCGACCGTGGCGGCATCGGAGTCGGCAGCGTCACCGTCGGTGGCAGGAACCACGCCGTGCTCGTCGCTCACTAGGAACAGCGCGCCCTTAAGCTGCGCGGGAATGTCTACGCGCGTGACCGGGATGCCCTTGGTCTGGGCCAACTGCTCGATGAGCGTCGCCGTGCCACACAGGAACTCGTCCGCCGGCGCCACAAAGGCGAGCTCGCCGTTGTTGACGGCGGCGAGCAGCTCGGGCGCCACGCCGGTCTCGTCGGCCTCGGAGCGGGCCTCGGCGGAGCGGGCACGCAGCGCCTTGGCCGACGTATCGGCGAGCGGCTCGTACTCCCCCACCGTCATGGCGGCGTTGCCGTTGATGTCGATCACCAGCATGAGCACGCCGTCGCGTGCGGTGTAATCACCCTCGGCAAGCGACCACTCAACGTGCTGTTTGGCCCAGCTGAGCATGTTATGGGTAAGCGGCTCGCCCTGCACCAGGCGCTCGGACAGTGCGCGAATGTGGCGGTTGAGCATGGGCACCTTTTTGTTGGACATGCGCCAACGGCAGACAAGCGCGGGCTTGTCGAGCGTGAACTTCTCGACCGCCTCCTGATTGGCGCAAAAGTCCTCGTACGCACGCTGATCCTCGGCATTGCCAAACAGCTCGGCATCATCAATCTGGGGCATGGTCATACCTTTCGTGTTAGTCATTCCGTCCTCTTATACCAAAAAGACGGCCCTCCAAACGGAGCGACCGTCTTTTGCAGAGATTATTTTGTCCCGAGGCGAAACTTAGTGCCTAAAGTGGCGAGCGCCTGTAAAGACCATAGCAATATTGTGCTCGTTGCAGGCCTGGATGCTCTCGTCGTCGCGCTTGGAGCCGCCGGGCTGGATGATGCAGGTCACACCATGCTCGGCAAGCACGTCGACGTTGTCGCGGAACGGGAAGAACGCGTCGCTTGCGCAGGCAAAGCCGCCCTTCTCCACGCCCTCGCGCTCGCAGAAGTCCTCGGCGCGCTCGCAGGCAAGCAGCGCAGAGTCAACGCGGTTAGGCTGACCCGGGCCCATGCCAATGCCGGCCTTGCCCTTGGAGACCAGGATGGCGTTGGACTTGACGCCCTTGCAGACCTTCCAGGCAAACTCGAGCTCGGCCATCTCGGCGTCAGTGGGCTTGCGGTCGGTGGGAAACGTGAAGGTCGCGGGATCCTCGGTCACGTGGTCGACTTCCTGCACCAGCATGCCGCCGTCGACGGAGCGCAGCTCCACCTGGGCGCCGTGGTCCACGCCGCCGGTAGCCAGCACGCGCAGGTTGGGGCGCTTGGCCATGCGCTCGAGCGCCTCGGCAGTGTAGCTCGGGGCGATGATAACCTCGACGAACTGCTTGTTCTGATCGGCGAAGTGCTCGACCAGCTCATAGGGAACCTCGCGGTTGCAGGCGATGATGCCGCCAAAGGCGCTCTTGGGATCGCAGGCAAACGCGCGGTCGTAGGCGGCCGTGATGTCCTCGGCCGCGGCGGAGCCGCAGGGGTTCTGATGCTTGAGGATCACGCAGGCAGGCTCGTCGAACTCGCGGACCAGGTTCCAAGCGGCGTCGGCATCCAGATAGTTGTTGTAGCTGAGCGGCTTGCCCTGGATCTGCTCGGAGCCCACGAGCGGGAACTGCGAGCTCGCGGTGTTCTCGCAGCCCTCGGCAAAGCGGTAGACCGTAGCCTTCTGCTGAGGATTCTCGCCATAGCGCAGGTCGTCGACCTTCTCCAGCGAGATCTCGAGCTTGGCAGAGGAGTCCGCCACGTCGCTTGCCTGAGCGGCGAGCCAGCGGGAGATGGCCGTGTCGTAGGCAGCGGTGGTCTGGTAGACCTTCACCTGCAGGCGACGACGGGTGGAAAGCGTGGTGCAGCCACCGGTCTCGCGCATCTCGGCCAGGACGGCATCATAGTCGGCCGGGTCGGAGATGACGGTAACGCTCGCGGCGTTCTTGGCGGCAGAGCGCAGCATGGAGGGGCCACCGATGTCGATGTGCTCGATGGCATCCGCGAAGGTGACCTCGGGGTTGGCGACGGTCTTCTCGAACTCGTACAGGTTGACGACGACCAGGTCGATCAGCTTAATGCCGTGCTGAGCGGCCTCCTGCATGTGCTGCTCGGAATCGCGGCGGGCCAGCAGCGCGCCGTGAACCTTGGGGTGCAGGGTCTTAACGCGGCCGTCCATCATCTCGGGATAGCCCGTGAACTCCTCGATGGGGGTTACGGGAACGCCCGCGTCCTCAATGGCACGAGCCGTGCCGCCCGTAGAGATGATCTCGACGCCAAAGTCATCGACCAGCGTCCGTGCGAAATCGACGACGCCCGTCTTATCGGTAACCGAGATCAACGCGCGTGCGATCTTCACATCAGATCCCATGCAGTCCTCCTGTCTGGTACGCCGCCGTGCTCTGTGAGTCGGTGATACGTCGATCTGCAGCGCTCGCGCAGCGGCATTGAAAATACTGATTCAATGTAGCGCATCGAGCGCATCGATGCACCCCGCAACGGGCGCATGTGCAGAAAAAGTTTGTGAGCGGAGGGGATGGGCACGGCACTGGGCACGGTGAGTTCATGGAACACAGGGGCACCATAATTTGATGCCAATGGCGTGGTAGAACTGTGCTCGATATGCATCCGCAAAAGAAAGAGGCACCATGGTCTCGCGGGTTCTCTACCGACCGTTTGATACCGAAGACTTCGACGCCATCGCGCTGATTCTGCAACAGCTTTGGCATAACAATTCGGATAACGATGAGTACAACCGCCTTGAGGCCGCGTGCGACCTCGCCTATTGCCTTTCGTCATCGACGTTTTCGCAGGTTGCGGTGATTGACGGCGAGGCGCGCGGCATTGCACTTGCACGCGCAGGACAGAACTCCGGCGTCACTATCAACGAGCATTGGATGGATACCGAACGCGCGTTGCTGTCGCAGATGCGTGAGCTGGAGCCTGATGCCTGCGCCGAATATCTCTCGTTTGTGCGCGCAACCATCCGAACCAACAACCGCCTGCTCGAGAGCAGCCCGTTGCCGCACGACAACGAGGTCACGCTGCTTGCCGTGGATCGCGATGTCCATGGCCTGGGCGTTGGCACGGTTCTGCTCGATGCCGCGGTCTCGCACCTGTCCTCGCTTGGAGCGACGAGGGCGCACCTGTACACCGACTCCAACTGCTCGTGGAAGTTCTACGAGCTGCACGGCTTTAAGCGCACGGCCACGCACCGCGCCAACCGCGAAGAGCGCCGTCACGACATGCCGCGCGAAAGCTTCCTCTACGAACTCGACCTAACAGCCTAGGCCCAGCAGCCATACCTAGTCATTTAGGAACGTCCCCAGTGACTAGTCGTTGGGGACAGTCTTCGTAGGTAGCGCATAAAAAAGGGAATGGGCTTCCCCCGACGGCTGTCGAGAAAAGCCCATCTCGTAATTTAGGACCGTTAGAACGTTCCGCCGCCGCCTCCGCCGACGCCGCCGCCTCCGCCGCCCGAGAAGCCGCCGCCACCGCCGCCGCTCGAGCTATCGGAACTCGAAGCCAGCTCACGGATGCTCTCGTGATACACATCGTTAAACGAATCGAGCGGCGACTCGGTACCGTAATGATGGTAGTACCACCAGTAGCAGGGGTAATTGTCGTAGAAACCGTCGGCCTCGCGCACCTCGGGAGGAACGGCCTCGGCAAGCTGACGCAGGACTTCCTTCGAAACGCCCAGCGCCGCACCCATCACCAGAAGTTTATTCCACAGGACCAGATCGCCGGGGACGGCTTCCTTTAGGCGCGTGAAGTCCTCGAGCCAATGCTTAAGCGCCTTGCAGCGAGCCGCCACCTCGGCGCCCTCCGGCGTAAAGCGGCGGAACGTAAGGCCCACGCCGATACCCACCAGCACAATCGGCACCGAGATAACCGCGGCGGTAATGTTCGCCTGTGCGCCATCGGTAAAGAAGATGGATCCCACGGGAACAAAGGCAATCAGGATACCAAGAACCAGGCAAAACACCATTGCAACAATGCCGTCTGAGGCAACGTACTCGCTATCGGCCAGCTTGCCCTTAACGGTGTTCTGATAGTCCTCGAGCTTGTCGCCCACGGGTGTAGCGTGCTGCTTGACGTAGTGCTGCAGCTCGTCGAACGTGCGCGAGCGATCGCCGTTCTCGTCAGGCTTAGTACCGGCAAAGAAGACTTTGAGCACCATGTGGTCAATGCCCTTGGCCGACTTCCAGCCCGCATCACTCACCGTCACGCGATACGTCTGCTCTTCTTTTTCACGCCCCAACAGACCCTTCTTGGCCTTGGTCACGGTCGCCTGCTCCAGCTTGATCACACGGTCGTCAGTGAGCTTCATGAGCGTGGCGATATATGCCTGATCGGGCACCTCGTTCCAGCTCATGAGGGCCGAAAGCACGGCGGGATGGTCGGCCGAGGGCACATCGCGGAAATATTCGTCCTGGAAAAGCGGCTTGGGCTTGCGCTTGCGCAGCTTGAGCATAACGATTGTGCCGGTAAAGGCCACCGCCGCAACAACACTTAGCACGGCAAGTGAATTGGCAATCATGCGAGCGTGAGCGCGGCGGGCGTTAGCCTCGTCGGCCCATTCCTTCTCTTCGCTCATGATCGTTGACATGCGCTCTTCGCCCGAAGCGGTAAGCTGCGGCACCCAGTCGCTAGGGAAGGCGATGCGTGCCTCGGCAAATTCGCCCTGATGCACACAGGGAATGGTATAGGTGACCATGGGTGCGTCCGCATCGAGCGATACATCGCCCGTCAGCGGGCCGTGGCCCCATGCGCGGAAGTTATCGCCCTTGACGGCCGCCGTCCCGGCAGCGGCATTTGCGAAGCGCACTTCCATCTCGACATCGTCGGAATCCGCAGACCAGCCGTCGCCCACGAACTTCCAGTAGAGCTCGGCGGTATCGGCCCAGTTCATAACCGCACCGGTCATGGTGTAGCTCACGTAATAGATCGCGCTGTCGCCGCTCTCGTGGGGGCTGAACACCTTAATCCTTACGCCGTCACCGGTCTGCTCGACCGTGTAGACGCCAGAATCGCCCTTGTTCGCGCTATCGACTTTGTTAAACGCGGTGTCCTCTTCCTCGACACTCAGCACGTCGACGCCCGCCGTGCCGCCCTGCTGGTTGGTGCCCGTATTGATCTCCCAAAACACGCCGTTGATGTCGTCGTCGAAATCAAACTGGCGTCCCTCGACAACGGTCAGCGATCCATCGGCCTCAACCGTGGCACCGATATAGGTTTGGGTCATGGAATAACCGTCGGCGTGTGCGGCGGCGGGCAGTAGCAGCAATGCAAGCGCGACGAGTGCGCAGACGGAAGCAAATCGCGCAAACAGGCGGCGCTGCCGACAGGTTTTGGCAACGGGGTCGTTCATGGGCACATCCTTTGTCTGTGATACCAGCAACGCCATTGTCCCACGTTTACGGGCGCACATGACGAACATCTAGGCCAGCGGAGTATCAAACGGGACGAAAGTCACGCCCGCGGCCGGCACCTGGGGACGTTCCTTATCTGCCGGCAATCTGGGACACTCCTTGGCATGGCCTGCGCCAGCAATAGATACCACTTCACAGCTCTGTCACAGGTGTAGCGGCTTTGTGTGGGTGCGGCACGCGCTGATTGAGCCGCCAGCCGAGGGGCATAAAGCAGTTGAGCGAAAACGGTTTGCCCCTTTGCCGTTCGCTCGAGGATCATGTCCCCCTTTTCCGCGGAAACCCCGGCAGTTGCGAAGAGCTGCCGGGGTTTCTGTCGTTTGAGGGCTAGATTGATTGACGACGATTAAGGTGCCGAGCCGGTGGTCCGGCACGCGCAACGCGCGGCCTCAGCAACTTGCAGGCCACGGCAGCGTCTCCCCCACCGCGCCCCGCGCTATACTCGTCCGCATGGACATCAACGCACGCAACATAGCAACACCCGCCGCCGACGCGCCAACGACGCCGGCCGCTCCCGCGCCCGTCGTGGGGCGCTTCGCCCCGTCGCCCTCGGGCCGTATGCACCTGGGCAACGTGTTCAGCTGCCTGTGCGCATGGCTTTCGGCCCGCAGCCAGGGCGGCAGTATCGTGTTACGCATTGAGGACCTGGACGATCGCTGCAAGCGCCCGGAACTTGCCGCCCAATTGATTGACGACCTGGCCTGGCTGGGGCTGGAGTGGGACGAAGGCCCCTACTGCCAGCACGACCGCCTGGACCTGTACGAGAGCGCCTTGCGCCGGCTGAAAGACGCCGGCCTCACCTATCCCTGCTTTTGCACACGCGCCGAGCTCCACGCCGCGAGTGCACCGCACGCGAGCGACGGCACGCCCATCTACCGTGGCGCCTGCCGAAGTCTTTCGGCCGAGGAGGTGGCCCGCCGCAGCGCCCTGCGCGCCCCGGCCACACGTCTGCGCGTGCCCACCGTCGACGACCTCGCAGACGACGTGATCGAATTTGTGGATCGCACGTACGGCGCCCAATGCGAGGCGCTCGCCACCGAGTGCGGCGACTTTTTGGTCCGCCGCAGCGACGGCGTGTTTGCCTATCAGCTAGCCGTGGTGGTCGACGACGCCGCCATGGGCGTCACCGAGGTCGTGCGCGGATGCGACCTGCTGGGGTCCACGCCGCGCCAGATCTATCTGCAGCACCTGTTGGGACTGCCCACGCCGCACTACGCACACATTCCGCTGCTCATGGCACCGGACGGCCGCCGCCTTTCCAAACGAGACCGCGATCTGGACCTGGGCGAACTCCGCGCCCGCTTTGGCACGCCCGAAGCGCTGCTGGGCTGGCTCGCCGGACAAACAGGCATCGCGCCGGACACCACGCCGCGCTCTGCCGAGCAGCTGGTCGAGCACTTTAGCTGGGACGTCATCCGCGCGCATCGGGAGAACATCACTGTAACGGTCGAGTAGCCAGCCACCCCGCCTCTACGCAACATCCCAGGGCTGGAGTTCGTCGCCCAAGCGAACGATGCAGTCGTAGAGCACGGTGTGACGCTCGGCCGGGTTGGTATCCCGATGAAAATGCCCGTAGTACCAGCGCTTGTAGTCCAGGTGGTCCTCCAGCTCATCGAAAAACGTGGTGAGTCGATCGACATCGGGATAATTCCAGCCAGGTGCCGGGTAAAGCGTGGGCGAAAGCATGCGCGTGGAGCAGGTATGGGTGATCGCATAGTCGACCTTCCAGCCCACGCTGTCGAGCTTTGCCCGCGCCTCCTCAAAGTTGCGCTCGTCCGGCAGCTCCTGCGGCCACCAGCTGGAATACGGAATGCGGCATTCCTTATCCACGCTCGTGGCGCCGCCCATGGTAAAGATCGTTGAGCCGTCGAGCTCAAAAACCTCACCGCGCGTCAGGCGTCGGATGGGCGAGGTGTCCGACAGACGCTGCGTCAGGCCTCCGTGCCACAGCTCCATGGGGCGCTCCGACCAGTGATCGAAACGCTCATGGTTGCCGTCGACAAACAGCACGGTATAGGGGCGCGACTCAAGCCAGGCGATGTCGGCACATTCCTCGGCAGAGAAATCCCACGGAAAGCCAAAGTCGCCCGCGATGATGAGATAGTCGTCACTTGTCAGACCATCTCCAAGATCCCAGTCGCGAAGCTTTTGCATGTCGGCGCCGCCGTGAATATCGCCCGTCACATAGACCGTCATCGGATCACCACTTCCCTGTAAGTCGCTAGCCCACATTCTGCACGATCACTAAGCCAACCGTTCCAGCCCTTCTATCCTTTGGGACCTACCCCTCGTTCTTCCATCCAAACGGGTCAAGCACCCAAAAAATCAGATCGAGCACGCCGCCGGTCATCATGGCGCCGGCAAGGGCCATGCAAACGTGCAGGGAACTGGCACTTCGGAGCACGTCGAATGGCCCCAGAACAGCCAGCAGCGCGACCGCTGCGCCGGCTACGCACAGCGCGAGGCACGGCCCCGCGTCCTTAACGCACTTCTTTGCGAGATGCTTTGCGTTGTCACTCATCAATATCGAACTCCTTAGAGGGTCGTTGTTTGGGTACATGCCTCCGCGGCAGAGCAGGGCGGCAGGGTAAGTGTCACATGTCGTGCGGACATCAATGGAGAAACCGCCTGCTCGACCAACCTTTGACGCCGTTTTGCACCGGCACCACATCCCCCGCTATCGAGGTCTAATACTTTTCCCACCGCTACCCAAAAACTCATCCAACATTAATCTTGGCTCAAGAATCGCTTAATCTATAACCTGCACTATAGAGTTCGACCAAGGGCGGGGCGGCGTCACGCAGGCCGCCGAACGCAACGCTCGCGCCCGGGCAGATCGCCCGGCGTCGCGCCCATCGAACGAAAGGACAGGTCATGGACGACCTCGAAAAAGTTGAAACCATCCGCACCAAGTGCAACGTGAGCTACACCGACGCCAAAGCCGCGCTCGACGCCGCCGACGGCAACGTCCTGGACGCCATCATTTGGCTCGAGTCGCAGGGCAAGACCCAGACCACGTCGGCGCACGCCGCCACCGAGTCCGCGCCAGTCGATGAGCCCTCGGCCGAGATGGTCGCTGCGCAGGCCGCCTACGAAAAGTCGAGCGAAAAGACCGACTTCTCTAAGAAGATGGACAGCGTGTGGGAGTACCTCAAAAAGCTCTTCCGCCTGAGCCTGGACACCAAGTTTATCGCCACGCGCCGCGACGCGATCATCCTCAACATTCCCATCCTGATCCCCATCGTCGCGCTGTTTGCCTGGGGCGCCACGATATGGCTGATGCTGATTGGCTTGTTCTTTGGCATGCGCTACCGCATCGACAGCGACGGCGACGTGCCCGGCAGCATCAACAACCTTATGAATCACGCCGCCGACGCCGCGGACGACATCAAGCAAAATCTGAACGACGACAAGTAATCGCAGACGGGGGCACGTATGGCACGAATCCTGATCGTAGAGGACGAGGAGAAAATCGCCCGCTTTGTGACGCTCGAGCTGGAGCACGAGGGCTACCAGGTGGAACATGCCGCCGACGGCCGCACCGCCGTGGACCTGGCGCTGGAACGCGACTACGATTTGATTCTGCTCGATGTGCTGTTGCCGCAGCTCAACGGCATGGAGGTCCTGCGGCGCGTACGCAAGCACAAGGATGTGCCGGTGATCATGGTCACCGCGCGCGATGCCGTGATGGACAAGGTGGCCGGGCTCGATGCCGGCGCCGACGATTACCTGACCAAGCCGTTTGCGATTGAGGAGCTGTTCGCACGGATCCGCGTGGCGTTGAAGCGCTCGGAGGCCGTGCGGGCGGCTTCAGGCGTTGGCGGCATCGGGACGGGCGCGGCAGGCGGCACGGGTGTCGGCGCCACTGCGATGCCCCCGGTCAGTGACTCGACCCAGGTTTCCGCCTCGCTCTCCCCCGCCACGCTCGCCGTGGGCTCGGTTGCGCTCGACCCCGACCGCCGCGAAGTCACGGTCGGCGGCTCGCCCATTGCGCTCACGGCCCGCGAGTTCGATGTCCTCGCCTTGCTTATGGCGCATGCCGAGACCGTGCTCACGCGCGAACGCATCGCGCACGAAGCGCTGGGCTACGAATACATGGGCGACACCAACAACGTCGACGTGCACATCGCGCATCTACGCGCCAAGATCGAGGACGCCGGCGGCGCCCGCATCATCCAGACCGTGCGCGGGGTGGGCTATGTCTGCCGCGCGTAACGCCGAGGCCAAGCGCGTCACCTCCATCGCCCGCGCCATCAACTGGAGCTATATGTGGCGCCGCCTGATGAGCTACGTTTGGCTCGACCTGCTGCTAGTAGTGATTGTGGCGGCGATCCTTGTCTATGGATACAACCAGAGCCAGCCCGACGGCGCGTTTTCCGCAGGATGGATCCCCGGCGGCTCCGTTCACGGCATGACCCTGA
>CALLFD010000238.1 GCA_937997605.1 uncultured Collinsella sp.
GCACCAATGACAATAAGTACCGCCTAGACTTTGAGGAGCGCTATCCCGGCGCCAAACCCGTCGAAGTGAACTAGTCGCATGCGACGGTCTTAAACGACTAGTCATTCAAGAACGTCCCCAATGACTACGCAAAAAACGAGCGAGGATCATGGGGCCCTCGCTCGTTTTTGTTTTGGGCTATGTTTCGGCTGCGCCGCTACTTGTCGGCGGCCGCCTTCTTGGTGGTCGTCTTTTTCGCGGCAGTCTTCTTGGCGGTCGACTTCTTGGCGGTCGAAGTCTTCTTGGCTGCCGTGGTCTTCTTCGTCGTGCTCGCCTTGGTCGCAGCCTTGCGGCCGCGGGCGGGCTTCTTCTCCTTGGTCGGGCAATCCATGTTCACGCAGATGCGCCACGGACCGCGCGCCGTGTTGACCACCACGATGGGGGCGCCGCACTCGGGGCAGGTCTCGCCCGTCGCTTCGAGCTTGCCGCGCGCCGGCAGCGGATAGCTCACGCCGCAGTCATCGTAGTTGGTGCAGCGGATAAAGCGCTTGCCGCTCTTCTCGCTCTTGTGTGCAATCAGATCACCATGGCGTCCGGCCTCGGCGCACACCTTGCACTCGCCCACCTTAAGGTCGGGCTCGTAGTTGGTGGGGCACGTCGGGTTCACGCAGATCTCGAAGGCCTTCTGGCGGAACGGCTGGCACTTAATGCGCGGTGCACCGCATTCGGGGCACACGGCCGCCTCGCCCTCGAGCGGGCTCACCTTGACGCCGCTCGGCACCGGATAGGTCACGTCGCAGTCGGGCCAGCCCATGCAGCCGATAAAGCTGCCGCGGGTCTTGGCGCTCGTCTTCATAACCAAGTCCTTGCCGCACTTGGGGCAGGCACCCACGCGCGCATCGGCCGTGACGGCGTCGCTGATGGCGTCGCCCAGCTCCTGCGTATGCTTGAGCAGCTCGTCGAGCACGCCGGCCAGCAGCGCGCGCGAGTGCGTCACGACATGCTCTTCGGTGTCCTCGCCGCGCTCCACGCGGGTCATGTCGCCGTCGAGCTCGCTGGTCATATCGGGGCTCGTGATGCGCGGGGCAAACCGCGACAGCGCATCGATGATGGCGATACCCAGCTGGCTCGGCTCCACGGGATCGTTTTTGAGATAGCGCACGGCGTACAGGCGCTCGATGATGCTCGCGCGCGTGGACTTGGTACCCAGGCCGCGCTTTTCCATCTCCTGCACGAGCTTGCCCTGGCTGTAGCGCGCGGGCGGCTCGGTCTGCTTGGCCTCGAGCTTAATGTCGAACACGTCGACCGTATCGCCCTGCTCCAGCGGCGGCATCTGCTCGTCGCGCTTGAGACCGTACGGGTACGCCTCGCGGAAACCCGGGGTCACGAGCACATCGCCCGAAGCCACGAACGGCTCACCATTGACGTCGAGCTCGAGCTTGGTGTTCTCGATGGTCGCGGGACCCATGAGCGTTGCCAGGAAGCGACGGGCGATGAGGTCGTAGAGCTTGCGCTGGCCACCGTCGAGCGCGGACGGATCGCCCTCGCCCGTGGGATAGATAGGCGGGTGGTCGGTGGTTTCGACTTTGCCGCGCGTGGGCTTCATGGGGCCGGCGAGCACCTTTTTGCACACGGGCGCCAGCGCCGGGTTGATCTTTGCAAGGTCGCTCACCACGGCGCCCAGATCGAGCGTCGCAGGGTACACGGTATTGTCGACACGCGGGTAGCTGATGAGACCGGCCATGTAGAGGGACTCGGCGATGCGCATGGTACGCGCAGGCGAGATGCCCTCGGCCGCGGCGGCAGCCTGCAGCGAGGTGGTCGCAAACGGCGTGGGCGGCTGCTGCTTGCGCGAACGCTTGGTCACCGCGGCGACGGTTGCCGTCGCGACGCCGTCAACATGGCCGTACGCCGTCTCAGCAGCATCCTTGTCGGTAAAGCGTGCCGTCTTGTGCGCAATCTTAAAGCGGTCATCCTCGGCAGCACCCTGTGCGGCGCCCATGCCGCGAATCTGCCAATAGTCCTCGGGCACAAACGCCATGCGCTCGCGCTCGCGCTCGACCACCAGGGCAAGCGTCGGCGTCTGCACGCGGCCGGCAGAGCGCACGTTACCAAAGCCGCCAAACTTGGCGAGCGTCAGGTAGCGCGTGAGCACCGCACCCCAAATGAGGTCGATGTGCTGGCGGCTCTCGCCGGCGTCGGCCAGATTCTGGTCGAGCGAGACAAGGTTATCGAAGGCCTGCGTGATCTCGGCCTTGGTAAACGAAGAATACTGGGCGCGGGCGACCGGCAAGTCGGGCGCAACCTCGCGCACCTTGTTGAGGGCGTCCGAACCGATCAGCTCGCCCTCGCGATCGAAGTCCGTAGCGATGATGACGCTGTCGGACTTTTTGGCGAGGTTCTTGAGCGAGCGGATGAGCTCCTTCTCGGCCGGCAGCTTAATGACGGGTGCCCAGGTGAGGTAGGGTAGACTCTCAAGCTTCCAGCCCTTGATGGAGATACCGTCGGCAAGAAACGGCTTGCGCTTGGTGTCATAGGGCGGGCGCGCCAGGCCATCGGGCATGTCGGCCGGCAGCATCTCGCCGTCCTCAGTAACCGAATACCAGCCCAGCTTTTTATCGAACAGCACGCTGTCGCAAAAATCGGGCGCAAGGATGTGACCGGCAAGACCGATCGTCACGCACTCCTCGCCCTTCCACTCAAAACGGTAAATGGCGGTGTTGTACACCTTGTCCTTTTTGGGTTTGCCCGTGGACAGACGCTCGGCGATCTGCCGCGCGGCGTCGTTTTTCTCGGCGATGATGAGCTTCAAAAGAGGCTCCTATCTCGTGTCTCTGCGGCTACGCCCGCCCGTGTGGCGGCCGATTTACGCCCTTGCTTGCTCGATCTGCCCGATGAGCCAATCGCACCAGGCATCCATGCCCTCGCCCTTGCGCGCGCTCACGGCAAACCGCGGCGCCTGCGGATTGAGGTCATCGAGTGTCTTAGTATACCTATCCATGTCAAAATCGAAAGCCGGGGCCACGTCGACCTTGTTGAGCAGCTGCGCGCCGGCATGTTGGAAGATGCCCGGATACTTGATGGGCTTGTCGTCGCCCTCAGGCACCGAGAGGATCATGATGGACAGGTTCTCGCCCAGGTCAAAATCGACCGGGCAGACCAGGTTGCCCACATTTTCGATAAAGATGACGTCGATGTTCTCCAGACCGACGGCCTGGTCGAACGCATCGACAGCCTCCATGATCATGTTGCCCTCAAGGTGGCACAGGCCGCCCGTGTTGATCTGGATGGCGGGCATACCGGCTTCCTTCATGGTGATGGCGTCGACATCCGAGGCGATATCGCCCTCAATGACGGCACAGCGCAGGCCAGCCTTGTCGCGCAGGCGCTCGTTGGTGCCCAGGATCGTGGTGGTCTTGCCCGAACCGGGGCTCGACAAGACGTTGATCACATAGGTGTTTGTCTCTTTAAATCGCTGACGCAACTGATCTGCCAGGCGCTCGTTGCGCGACAGAATCGGCGACGCGATATCAATCGTTTTCTCGGCCATACTCGGCACTCCTTACTTTGGCCCCTTTATACCCCATCACCAGATGGCTAGCGGGCTAATCGTCGGGGGTTTCAATTTCGATACTTGCGATGTCGAGCTCGCGGCCGTGCAGCAGACGCACGTTGGCGCCGCCACATTGGGGACAGCGGCAATGGAAGCGATCGTGCTCAAAGACCTCCCCGCAGTCCAGACACTCGCTTTGTGGATGGACTTCCTCCACGGCAAGCTCGCAGCCTCGCGTGAGCGGGTCCTCATCGCGAAATGTCTCCCACGCAAAGTCGAGCGCCTCGCGCACAACTTCGGTCATATCCCCGATACGCAGCGTTACCAAAACGGCGCGCGAGGCCCCCGCCCCACGCGCCGCGCGAATCACTGTATCGAGTATGCCGTTGACAATGCCAACCTCGTGCATACCGATTTACTCCTCGTCGTCCTCATCGTCCGAGAACAGGTCCAGACGGCTCACAAACAAGCCCTCCTTGCCCTCGCGCGCGGTAATGACCACGCGGGCAATGGCGAGCGAAATCTCGTAGAGCGAGAGCAGGGCACCATACATGAGGCCCAGCGTAACGGGCGAGCCGTCGGGCGTAATCACAGCCGAGCCCACAAGCAGGCCCACGTACACGTAGCGCCAGGCGCCGCGGAAGGCCGCGTAGGACACGATGTGGAAGACGGACAGGTAGAAGATGATGAGCGGCAGCTCAAACGCCACGCCAAAGCCGATCATAAAGAGCAGCTCCATGTTGACGTAGTTCTCCAGGTCGGGCAACGCCGTAGCGACGGCCGAGGTCTCGCCGATGAGCCACTCAAAGCCCGCCGGGATGATGATGAAGTAGCAGAAGATGGCACCCAGGAAGAACAGCACCGTCGAGGCGAGCACCGTGGGCACGACCCACTTGCGCTCGTTGGGGCGAAGTGCCGGCAGGAAAAATGCCAGAATCTGCCAGATGATCATGGGCGTGCACATGACCACGGCCATCTTGATGGCCAGCGAGAAGCGCAGGCCAAAGCCGCCGAGCGTGGTGGTGATGTAGAACTTACCGTCCGGCACAAAGGAGCGGATGGGGTCTTCCAAGATGTCGAGCACCACGGGCGTGGCGAAATACAGCACGATGGCGGCGGCAAACACCGACACGACCACGATGGTCAGGCGGCGACGGAGCTCTCCCAGGTGATCGAAGAGCGGCATGCGCGCAGGTCCGATAGGCATTACTCATCGCCTCCCTTCGAGGCGTCGGCGGCAGCGGCGTCGTCCTCGGCCTCGAGCTCGCGGGCGAGCTGGTCGACGACGGCCTTGCGCTTGCGGGGACGACGGGCGTAGAGGTCAGCCGTCGTGGGCTCTGCCGGCTCGGGCTCGGGCTCCGGCTCTGCAGCAGGCTCGGGCTCGACGACAGGCTCGGCGGCAGCGGCAGGCTCGGCACCCTCGGCCTCCTCAGCAGCACCCTCGCCCTCGGCGGCAGCCTCACTCGCGGCCTTCTCGGCAGCAAGACGGGCGCGACGCTCGGCAAAGGTCTCCTTCTTGGCGGGCGCTGCCGCCTCGGCGGCATCCTCGTCCGCATCGGAATCGTCGTCGGTCGCAGCAGCCTTCTTGGGCTTGACCGGGGCCGACGCGGCCTCGCTCACCGGATCGATAATCTCGGACTGAACAACGGCCGTCATCTTTTCCTGCGTCTCGCGGAACTGACGGATGGCACGGCCAATCGTGCGGCCCATCTGTGGGAGCTTATCCGGGCCAAACAGCAAAAAGCCGAAGACCACGATGATCGCGAGCTCACCCTCTCCAATACCAAACACACATACCTCCAAGGCTCGATGTGAGTCGAGCCCGCACCGCGCCATTCGGCCGGAACTCGTCTATTCATTCGGTCAAGTATAGCGCCCGGACGCCAAAACGTCCGAGCGCATCACAAACATATGCCAAACGGCACGCCCTTTTGGGGGCAAAGATTATGCAGCGGTGATCGAAATCTCCTGGTCGACACCCAACAACTGAACCACGCGCATCACCGGGGGCTGCACATTGGTGCAGCTAAAGCGCTTGCCGTGGTCGACCGCGTGGTGCGCGGCGCCCACAAGCACGCCAATGCCCGTCGAATCGATGTAGCTCACCTGGGCAAAATCGAGCTCAACGGCCTCAGTGGGCTGCTCGAGCGCCAGGTCGATGGCATTGCGCAGGCTATCGGCGTTAGAGATATCGATCTCGCCGGTTACCTTAATGGTGTAGAGCTCTGGCGTGGGGTTGGTGGAAATACCCAAATCCATGTATACGCTCCTTTACGTATCGAAAGTGCGGATAGTACGGGAAGCCGCGCGTTAGGCGCGCTCGGAACGCGCAAGCTCGGCAGCGACGAGCTTGACGGCCAGCACCAGCACATCGAGCGCGGCCTCCAGGTCCTCGACCGTGGGATAGCTCGGCGCGATGCGGATGTTGGTGTCGCGCGGGTCCTTGCCATAGGGCCAGGTAGCACCGGCCGGCGTGAGCTTGACGCCCAGGTCGGCGCAAAGCGCGGCGACCTTCTGGGCCGATCCCTCGGGACCATCGAAGCTTACAAAGTAGCCGCCGCGGGGATGCGTCCAGGTGGCGCAGCCCGTGCCGCCCAGGCCCTCGGTGAGCTTGCGCTCAACGGCCTCAAAGCGCGGACGCAAAAACTCGGCATGCTTTTTCATGTGCTCCTTGACCGCCTCGATGGTGGGAAGGAAACGCACGTGACGCAGTTGGTTGAGCTTATCGGCGCTGATGAGGCCGGCCTTCAGGCGCTTGGAGAACTCCGCGATAACCGCGGGGCTCGCACCGATAAAGCCGATACCGGCACCCGGGAAAGTGATCTTGGACGTCGAGGCGAATGCCACCACGCGGTCCTCGGTGCCCGCCGTGCGGGCAAGATCGAAGATGTTGGCGAGCTCGTCGGTCTCGTCGTACAGGTCGTGCACGCAGTAGGCGTTGTCCCAGAAGATGCGGAAATCGGGTGCGGCCGTGGGCATCTCAATCAGGCGGCGCACAGTGTCCTCGCTAAAGGTGATGCCCGTGGGGTTGGAATACTTGGGTACGCACCAGATGCCCTTGATGGAATCGTCGGCGGCGACGAGGCGCTCGACCTCGTCCATGTCGGGGCCGTTGTCGGTCATCGCGACGGGGACGTTCTCGATACCCAGATCGGCGGTGATGCCAAAGTGGCGGTCGTAGCCGGGAACCGGGCACAGGAACTTGACCTTCTTGCCGTCGTGCGCGGCCTCGTAAGCCTCCCAAGGGTCGCTACCACATGAGCCGCAACGCCAGAACATACCGGCGATATCGTGCTCGATCAGCAAGCTCGACGAGCCCAGCACGAGCGTCTGCTCGGCGGGGCAACCCAGGAACTCCCCCGCTAGCTTGCGTGCCGAGGGAATGCCCTCAAAGCAGCCGTAGTTGGAGCAGTCGACGTTGCCGTCGTGCAAATCGGCGTCGGCGTTGAGGATATCGAGCATGGGGCGCGAGATGTCCACCTGGGCGGGCGATGGCTTGCCGCGGGCCATATCGAGCGCCAGGCCCTTGGCCTTGACCTCGGCGACCTCGGCCTTGAGCGCCTCGATGGCGGCATCGAGTTCGGTGGTTTCCATCTTCTGGTAGATCGTCTGCATGGGTGCGACCTTTCACGAAGCGGTACGTTGCAATTCTTCTAAGTATAGACCGCCACCGTCGCAAGGGTATGAAGCCGTGATAGATTAAGTCCATCGCAATAAATTACGAAACGCCGCGCATGCCGGCGTGGAGCGCTCAAGGAGGCACTATGGAGTACGGATCGTTCCAGGCCGAGGAATTCGGCGACCTGCAGCGCCTGGTCGACGGACTATTTTACGACCGTCACGCCATCGACCGCCTGGATCTGATCGTACAGGCAGAAATCTTGGACCTGGCGCCCGATCTCATGGAAATCGTCAACCTGCTACCGCCCGGCTATTACGACCGCCAGTCACTTTGCGACCAGCTCAACTCCGCCTTGGCCGCCCACGGCTGGGGCGCCATCTACGGCACCGTGGAATAAACCTCGAGGCCGACGATTTGGCCCGCTTCCCGACCCTGGCGAGGCTTGTTTTAGGGCTTGTGGCCAAAAAAGGGCAAATTTGAGTACTGTTACCTTTTTAGTAGCAGCGATTTTTGGTCGAAATCGGCAAAACTGGACTTGAAACTCCCTAGTCACCGTCAGCCAGCGCCGAATTGGAAGTCGATGCTCACTCATTAACGTACAGTTCTTATAACTTTGTTCATTATTTTCCGCACCTAAAATGAAACGCCGTTTGTGACAGTACTCACAAACGGCGTTTTTTGACCACTGGCGTGTCTGGCAGGCGGCAAGCACCACCCGAATCCGCATTTTGAACGCGCCCGAATCGGTTCTGGAGCCGGTTTTCGCGCTCTTACTCGTCCTTGGGCGCGGGGTGTTTGCAGATCACACTCATGTAGATCATGCCAAGTACGGCCGCGGTGACAGAGCCGGCAAGAATAGCGGCCTTGGCGGCCAGAACCTCAAACTGGGCCGTCGGGAAGGCAAGGCCGCTGATGAGGATCGACATGGTAAAGCCGATACCGCCCAGAATGCCCACACCGGCAATCATGTGCCAGTTGACATTGCGCGGCAGCTCGGAGATCTTGAGCTTAACCAGGGCAAACGTCATGCCAAAGATACCGATCGGCTTGCCCAGCAGCATGCCAAAGTACACGCCGAGCGTCACCGGGTCGGTGAGTAGCGTGCTCATGTCCACGCCCACTAGGCGAACCTGTGCGTTCACGAACGCAAAGATCGGCAGGATCACAAAGTTGACCGGCGTGGAGATCAGACGCTCCATGCGGATGAGCGGCGGGGTGACGCGGTGCATGACGCGCTCGACCTTGGTGGCCGAAACGGTAAAGTCGTGCTGGCCCAGGATGTGTGCCTCGTCGTCGTAGCGGTCATCGAGCAGCGGCAGGCACTCCCCCAACCAATCGGTAAGGCTGTCGAGCTTAACACCGCACTTGGCCGGGATGGTAAAGGCCAAGATGACGCCAGCAAGCGTGGCATGTACGCCGCTCTTGAACATGCAGAACCACAACAGCAGGCCCAGTACCGAATACGGGGCAAGGCGGTAATGCTGCGTCTTGTTGAGCCACACGAGCGCGCAGGTCACAAGCGCGGCGGCGCCCAACCAAAACGGATTGGGGCTCTGACCGTAGAAGATGGCGATGGCGGCGATGGAGATGAGGTCGTCGGCGATGGCGAGCGTCGAGAAGAACACGCGCACGCCGTTGGGCACACGGTTGCCCAAAAGCGACAGCACGCCCAGCGCAAAGGCAATATCGGTTGCCATGGGGATGGCCCAGCCGTTGTGCGCGCCGGCATGGTTAAAGATCAGATAGATGCAGGCGGGAACAACGACGCCGCCCACGGCCGCCAGCATGGGAAGCATGGCCTGGCGCGGGTTTTTGAGCTCGCCGACCGTCATCTCATACTTGAGCTCAATGCCCACCAGCAAAAAGAAAATCGCCATGAGGAAGTCGTTGACGAAAAGCTCAACGGTGAGACCGGCCGTAAGGTTGCCCAGACCCACATACAGCGGGGTCTCCAAAAAGTGATGGATGGCCTCGTAGGCATCGGTATTGGCGCAAATGACGGCGGCGATGGCGGCGAGGACCATGACGGCGGCGGAAATCGTGCCGTTCTCGGCGATGCGCTCCCAGATGTCGTGGCGCTCAAAACGCTTGCGCTCACGAACGTTGAACAGCTGCTCAGTTGCTGCCATGGGCGGCTCCTTTCACGGGAAAGCTCCCGTCTTAAAAAAGCACGGCCCGCCCAAGTGGCGGCGCCGCGCTCTAACGTATTACGCTTGCATCTAGCCTACCCTGCACGACAAGCACGCAGGCGTGGCCGAAAAGCGGAACCACAGGTTGAACATTATTTGCTCAACGGCACGGGCATGCCTGTCCAAGAGACGACGCGGCGCCGTGCACAAAAAACGACCGGAGCGCGGGGCGTCCGCGATCCGGTCGTAGCGTTTGGTCAACTAAACCTAGCAGGCGGCCATGATGGGAGCAGCGACCTGCTTCTTACGGGAGAGGACGCCCGGCATCCAGACGCCGTCGTGCTCGTCGGCAATGCCCAGGCCCTTCTGAGCGGCCTCGGTCTCGCCCTCGAGCAGGACCTGCGAGCCCTCCTCCATGATGTCAGTGATGCACAGGACGATGCCGTCGGCACCCTTCTCGGCGGCGTAGGCGCGCATGGCCTCGCGAATCTCGTCGATCATGCCGAGTGCGCGGGTCTTGTCGACAGTCTCGTACTGGCCGATGAGCAGCTTCTTGCCAGCAGGCTCGAACATCTTGATGTCGTTGCCGACCATCTCGGCTGCGGTGAAGGAGCCGGACGGGCGGGTGAGGAAGACCTCCATGCCAAACTTAACCGGGTCGACGCCCACCTGTTCGCCGAGCTTGGCGGCGACGGCGCGGTCGACATCGGTGGTGGTGGGGCTCTTGAGCATGAGCGTGTCGGTCATCATGGCCGAGAGCAGCAGCTTAGCCTGGACGTCGGAAAGCTCAACGCCGAGCACGCCGGCGAGCTTGGTGACGATGGTGCAGCTGGAGCCCCAAGGCAGGCAGATGTAGTGCAGCGGGCCGGCGGTCTCGAAGTCGCCGATGCGGTGATGATCGACAACGCCAAAGACCGTGGCGTCCTTAAGGCCGGCGACGGACTGGGCAGACTCGTTGTGGTCGGTGAGGACGACGAGCTGACCGGCCTCGACGGACTCGATCACGCGGGGCTCGGCAATGCCAGCGTCGGCGAGCAGCTTGGCGGACTCTGCCGGAAGCTGACCAAGGGCGCAGGCCTCGTAGGTGTTGCCGGCATACTCAACCTGGTTGAGCAGCTGGGACAGGACGACGGCACTCATGATGGCGTCGTTATCGGGGTTCTGGTGACCAAAGACAAGAACGTTTGCCATGGATATCCTCCACTTGATATGTGTACTTGGACGTAGCTATGGTAGCACGCCGATGCCGAGCCTTCGCAGACGGAAGGGCCACGGCATATTTTGGGGCAGGCACGGGGGCCAAGGCTGTCCCTTTTGCACCATGTTGGTGCAAAGTAACCTGTCCCCCTTGCACCGACTATTTACCGGCGGCGCGCAGGGCTACGTAGGCGGCACCGATGATGCCGGCGTCGTTTCCGAGCGAAGCGACCTTAATGGGCGTCTCGCGCGAGGCGGAAAGCGCGTAGCGCTGGAAGTGCTCGCGGACCTTGTCGAGGTAGACATCGGCCGAAGCGGACGCACCGCCACCGATCAGGAACATCTCGGGGTCGACCACGTTAGCAATAAGCGCCAGGGCACGGCCGAGATAGTCGGCCATGGTATCGGCAGCTGCCAGCGCGAGCTTGTCACCCTCGCGGCAGGCCTGGAACACGTCCTTGGAATCAGAAGGCCCGGTGAGCTCGATGGGCTCGACGCCCGCCTTCTTGCACTCAGCAAGGTAGTTGCTCACCACGCCAGTGGCGCTGGAATACTGCTCCAGATGGCCATGGCCGCCACAGCCGCAGGTGCGCTCCTCAGCCGGGTTCAGGCACATGTGGCCAATCTCACCGCCAGCACCCACAACGCCCGATACCACGTCGCCGTTGACGATTACGCCGCCGCCCACGCCGGTACCGATGGTGACCATCACGACGTTCTGCACGCCCTTGGCAGAACCGAGCCAGGCCTCGCCCATGGCAGCGGCGTTGGCATCGTTCTCGTACTTAACGACCGCGTCGGGGCAGTGCTTTTGAATGGCGATCCTCAGCTCGGGCAGGTTAATGGCAATGTTGGCCTTGACCTTGGCATCGCCCGATGCCGGGATGGGGCACGGAACGGCCAGGCCAATGCCCGCCACAAAGGCACGCGGAATCTGGGCTTTGGCGACCACCTGGTCGATAGCCTCGGTCACCGCGGCAAAGCCCGCAGCGTCAACGATGGGAGGCGTGGGCACGCTGGCCTTGGCAAGCAGGTTGCCGTCCTCGTCGAACAGGCCCTCCTTAACCGAGGTGCCGCCGACGTCGATGCCGATGTAATACTGCTTAGGTTCCATGGGAGCCCACCTTTCTCGTTTAAACATTGCCTGTATGGTACCGCTCCCAAGGCAAAAACCTACCAAAAAGGGACAGGTTTGTTTTGGCAGGCTTTATCTGGGGAAACGCGAATGGTCGCTTAATAGGTCGCGCAAGACCTTCCCCAAATATAAAGGCGCCGGGAGGCGGAGACTCCCGGCGCCCGTCAAAGGGACTGTGTTGTCTGTTGGACCGCACGGCCCATCGCGGCGATAACGCCGACTAGGCCTGAAGTACCTGCAGCTGCTTGTGAATCTCGATGAGCTCCGTCGCCATGACGCGCATGGTCTCGGTACCGGCCATCTGGTCCTCGGCATGCAGCAGAATCAACGGGGCCTCGCCGTTACGCTCGCCGTTGGCCTCCTTCTTCAGAAGCCCCATGTGAACATCGTGGCCACCGTTATAGGCCTCGTCGCCCTGCTTGATAAGCTCCTCGGCGGCGTCAAAATCGCCCTCCTTGGCCTTTTGCACGGCATTGATGTACATGCTCTTGGCGGTACCGACGTAGCTGATGATCTCGAAGCAGGTCATCTGCAGTTCGTTCATATCCTCCATGCGGAGCACCTAGCCCATCACGCTGACGCAGTGGTCGATGATGCCGGCAGCGTTCATGCGGCCGTAGTCGACCATGTTGATGACCTCGACCGGAAAACGACCGGCGGCCTCCTTCTCAAAATCGCCCTTGGTGTAGCCGATCTGCGGACCAAGCAGCAACATGTCGCACTCGTCCAGGTGATCGTGGGCCTCGTTCATGGGACGAGCCTCGACCTCAATATCCAGACCACGGTTTGCAACCTCGGCCTGCATCTTCTGGACCAGCAGGCTCGTGGACATGCCGGCATTGCAGCAGAGCATGATCTTCTTCATGGTTTCCTCCTTATAACTGCGCGGCGCGCAGACGACAACTGGTTGTATCCCTTGCGGCTATTGTGCCCGCTCCCCTGTATCTTTACGCAAGGGAGAGAGCCGCGGGCACCGGCACCGCGTACCGGCGCCCGCAAAGGTGAAAGGGACGAACGTTAGGCGTTCTACTCGGCGAGAGCCTCCTGCTTGGCGATTGCCTTCTCGGAAATCTTCATAAAGGGCAGGTAGACGGCCATGCCAATGACAATCTCGAGAGCCTGCCACACGCCGGCGCGCCAGTCAAAGCCCGTAGCGAGCAGGGCATTGATGACGGGAGGCATGGTCCAGGGCACCTGGGCGATGCAGGGGCTGATGATGCCTGCGCAGGTAAGGCCATAGGTGATGCCGATGAACAGATCGGGAAGAAGGACGAACGGGATCATGAGCGGCAGGTTGTACACGATGGGGTAACCGTAGATAACCGGCTCGTTGATGTTGAACAGACCAGGCAGGATAGCCATCTTGGAAACGGTCTCGGAAGCCTTGTTCTTGGAGAACAGGAGCGTGTCGAGCAGAAGCATGAGGGTGCAGCCCGAGCCGCCGATGAGGGCGAAGCTGTTAACGATCTGCATGTTCATGTAGTGATCGGGCTGGATGGTGCCACCGGCGGCAAAGGTAGCCATGTTGTCGACGATGAGCATGGTCAGGATCGGCTCGACGGTAGCGCCAGAGATGGTGGACTGGTGAATACCGACGCAGAACAGCAGGTTAGCAAGGGTGTAGATGAGGATAACAGCCCACGGACCGGCGTTCATGATGCTCTTGAGCGGGTTGGAGATGCACGTGGAGATGATGGTGCACAGATCGGTGCCGGCGCACACGGCGAGCAGGGCTGCGGCAAGAGCGAAGATCGCGAGGTTGAGCAGCATCGGGATCATGACGTTGAAGGAGTTGGAGACCGCGGGAGGCACGCCCTCGCCCAGCTTAACCTTGAGCTTCTCGACGCCAGAAATCTTGATGAAGAGCGAGACGGAAAGCAGGGCGATGATAATAGCCGAGAACAGACCGTTGGTGCCGGTGTTGGCAGTCGAAAGGGCGCCCGTGACCTCGGCGGAGGTGATCTTGTCGGTGAGCAGCGGGCTCGTGGCGGCAAGCGAGGCGGTGATCTGCTGCGGCATCATGATGACGAAAGCAGAGATAGCGACGACCACGCAAGCGAGCGGGTTATCGAAACGCTTGTTCTTAGCGAGGCTGTAGCCAATCAATCCGGCCAAGATAATGGCAGAGACGTTGAGGGTGCCCAGCGTAATTGCCGAACCCCACGTCTGAAGGTTGGCAAGGCCCGCCGCATCGAGCGGGAACAGAGGGAACACGACGTTGTTAATAAGAACCGCGATACCCGCAAGGATATAGAGCGGCGTGATGGTCGCGAAGGCGTCACGCAGGGAACGCAGGTGAACCTGGTTTCCCACCTTCGCAGAGACCTCGGCAAACTTGTCGAGGAAGCTCTTTCCGTTGTCACTGGCCATGATTGCTCCTAACTTTCAAATCCGGCCTTTTCCTATGCGCACGGTGGTCTGTCGCCCTCTGCCACCAGATGTGCCATGTGTTGCGCGCAGCGGTGCGCGGTCTGGGCGTTCGCCCGTTCGCTAATCAACCACGTGAGTCGTGGCGACCTGCTTGAGCCAAGCTGCCGACTTCTTAAGGCGGCGCTTGTAGCCGTCCATAAGGTCGACCTCGACAAAACCGTAACGGTTCTTAAAGGCATTCGCCCAAGACCAGTTATCGATGACGGCCCAATAATGGTATCCACGGCACTTGGCGCCCTCGGCAATTGCCTTGGCAACCCACTCCAGGTGCTGGCGTACAAAGTCGACGCGGTAGTCATCCTGGATGGTTCCTTCGGCGTCTCGGTTCTTGTATTCGTCCATGATGCCGATGCCGTTCTCGGAAACGAACCACTCAAGATCGGGGTAGTTCTTAGCGCAGTCCATGCCAAAGTCGTAGAGGCCCTGCGGGTAGATCTCCCAGCCGCGGCTCTCGTTCATAACGGCGTCGGGCCACACGTACTCGTCGGCAAAGTGCGGCAGACCGTACTGGTCGATCTTGCTCGCCGGCGCCTGAACGCGCGTGGGGTGGTAGTAGTTGCAACCGAGCCAGTCGACAACACCCTGCTTAAGAATCTCTTGGTCGCCGGCACGGAACGGAAGCTTAACGCCGCCCTCGGCCAGGCTGTCGAGCACGTCGGCGGGAAGCTCGCCCTTGGTAATGAGGTCGAGCCACCAGCGGTTGTTGATGCCGCTGGTCATACGCACGGCCTCGAGGTCCGCCTCGCTGGGGTTCTGCTTGGTGTAGACCGGGGTAAAGCAGTTGATCATGCCGATCTTGGCATCGGCGCGAATAGCGCCCTCGTCATAGGCGCGACGATAATTGGCCACGGCCAGCGCGTGCGCCAGCGAGATGTGATACTGCACGGTGCGGGCGCGGTTGAAGTCATGGAGCTGCGGGAACCACACGCCCTCCTGATAGCGCTGCTCGGGCTCGACGATGGGCTCGTTAAAGGTGAACCAATACTTAATCTCCTGGCCAAACTCGTGGAAGGCGACGTCGGCGTAATGCGCGTAAGCCTCGACGACCTCACGGCTCTCCCAGCCGCCACGGTTAAAGAGGTAGGTGGGCATGTCAAAGTGGTACAAGTTGACAAACGGCTCCAGGCCGGCTTCGCGAGAGGCGCGGAACAACTCGTGATACCACGCGGCGCCTTCCTCGTTGAGGTTGCCGTCGGCATCGAGCAGACGGCTCCACTGGATGGAAGTGCGATAGGTATCCAGGCCCAAGTCCTTCAAAATGCGAAGGTCTTCCTGGTACTTGGCCATAAAGTCATTGCCGACGTAAGAGCCAACGCAGTTGTAGAACGAGCCCAGATCCTGGATGGACCAGGTGTCCCACAGGTTCTCGAGCTTGCCGCCCTGGCTCCACTGACCCTCAGTCTGCGGGCCGGACATAGCAGCGCCAAAGAAGAAGTCGTTGGGCAGCTGATACTGTGCCATCAAAGTCCTCGCTTTCGTGTTCTAGAGCTTCCGGTTGGAGACGGGTTTGCTTTGGCAGGTTATCCGGCGCGGGCGCGCACCGGTCATACCGATATCCAACCCGCCAAAACAAAACCGTCCCCAAACGGTCGATCCTGTTCTGCGGAAAGATTCCGTTCGTTGCTTATTCTATAGCGCTCTAATTCTAAAAGTAAAGCGTCTTTTTCTTTTTTCTTTCTCGAGCTTCTTAGATAAAGGTTATATGGGTGCCTTGTTAAGGGTTATACTTACTTGCGTATTGATATATGTCGGAAAGGAGGTTCAATGATTCCCAAATACGAGGCGATAGCTGCAGATATTCGTCGAAGCATCGAGGATGGCACTCTTAAACCGGGCGACAAGCTTCCCACCGTCGTTGAGTTCTGCGAGCTCTATAGCGTTTCCAAAATCACCGTCAAACGAGCTATCGAGCAAATCACCGAGGAAGGTCTTATTACCAGCCGACGCGGATCGGGTACCTACGTTAAGGACACGGCGGGACTTCCCGGTCAGGCGTTTTTCCAGGGCAAAAACGACCGTGCCCAGGGCTTTTCGCATGAGCACCGCGGGGAGAAGGTGACCTCGGTGGTCTACGATTTCTCGATTGTTAATCCACCAGCGGACATCGCAGCCCAGCTGGGAATTGCCGAGGATGACTTTGCCTATCACATCGTGCGCGTGCGTCAGGCCGATGAGAAGCCCATCGTTATCGAGTACACCTACATGCCCCTCGAGCTGATTCCAGGCCTTAAAAAGAAGGACCTGTACGGATCGGTCTACCACTTCATCCGCGAGCAATGTGGGCTGAAGATTTCGAGCTTCCACCGTACCATTCGCGCCGTGGCAGCAACCGAGGAAGAAGCCGAGCGCTTGGACACCAAGCCTGGCTCTCCCCTGCTCGAGCTCACCCAGATTGGCTTTTTGGACAGCGGCGCCGCCTTTGAGTATTCGGTCTCGCGCAACGTTGGCGACCGCTTTGAGTTGCACAACGTAACGTTGGCATAGGTTTTTGTAGTCATCCGGGCGCTCGCTTTGAGCTGTTTTGTGCAGCGCCCGCGCAACACAATGGGGGTATGAACATGTCCGATTTGATTAAGCTGACGCCGATCTTCCACGAGAAGATCTGGGGCGGTCGCCAGCTCGAAACCGTATTTGGCTACGACATTCCCGATGGCCCCATCGGTGAGTGCTGGGCCATCTCGGCCCACCCCAACGGCGACTGCCAGATTGCGGAGGGCCCGTATGCCGGTCACACGCTGTCGTGGCTGTGGGCCGAGCATCGCGAGCTCTTTGGCAACTGCGAGGGCAAGGAGTTCCCGCTACTCGTTAAGATTCTGGACGCCAAGGACGACCTTTCGATCCAGATTCACCCCAACGACGAGTACGCCGCCGAGCACGAGAACGGCAGCCTAGGCAAAACCGAGTGCTGGTATGTGCTGGACTGCGAGCCCGGCTCCACGATTATCGTCGGCCAGCGCGCGCATGGGCACGCCGAGGCCGCACAGATGATCGAGGACGGCCGCTGGGACGACATGCTCAACGTGCTGCCGATCCACAAGGGCGACTTTTTCCAGATTGATTCCGGCACCGTGCACGCCATCAAGACCGGCACGCTCATTTTGGAGACGCAGCAGTCGAGCGACGTGACATATCGCCTGTACGACTACGACCGTCCCGGCACCGATGGCAAGCTGCGCCCGCTGCACATTGAGCAGAGCCTCGACTGCATCGACTTTGATGCTCAGGCTCCGACCGACGGCACGGTGACCGCGCCCGAAGTCGATGGCGTGACCGAGCTCGAGTCTAACTCCTGCTACACCGTCGATCGCGTGCGTGTCGACGGCAGCAAGACCCTCGACCAGCGCTGGCCCTTCATGTGTCTGTCGGTCATCGACGGCGAAGGCACCGTCTGCGGCGACCCCGTCCACAAGGGAAGCCACCTGCTGGCCCCGAGCACCGTCAGCTCCATCGACCTCGAAGGCAAGATGGAACTGATCGTCTCGCACCTCTAGGTCGCACCAACAACCCAAACGCAACAAGGGGCTCTCCCGTCCATGTACGGGAGAGCCCCTACTCATATCTATCTATCAGCCCACCCGGCTCTCCAGATCAAAAAGCGAACGAGCAGAGCGACGTTCGCAAGCAGCGTTATCTAAGGACCTGGGCGGGCGTATAGGGCAACATCGATCGCGAGTTCCGCACGCAAAGGAGGCCACTTAATGTGGTCTCCGTCTTGCGCAGGACTGCCCGAGCAGGCGATGTTGCCCCATACGCCCGCCCAGGTCCGCCGGGATTACGACAGCTTAACGATCGGCGCGAAGCCCTTCATAAGCTTTTTGGTCTGGCCGGTCTTTTCGAATTGGACCTCGATCATGTCTCCGGCGACCGAGATCACGGTACCCGTGCCAAAGGTCTTGTGGCTCACGGTATCGCCCGCGGCAAAGTCCTGCGATGCGCTGGCGCGATCGACCTTGCGCTCCACTGTCGGCGACACCTTGGACGACGGCTTTTTGGCTCGCGGCGCGCCCGAGCCAAAGGTCGAGGCAACACGGCCGGCGTCGGGCGAAACCCCACGATGACGCTCGGTGCCATAAGTGCTGCCACCAAAGAAATCGTCAAAGCTCGATCCGCCGCGCGAACCGGAACCGCCAGTCGAGCGCGTATGCGAACCAAATACCTTGCCGCCGTACATATCCGAACCCATGCCCGAGCCAAAGGTGCCGTGACGGTCGCCGCGCTTCTCCCA
>CALLFD010000239.1 GCA_937997605.1 uncultured Collinsella sp.
CGATGGCGAGCTCGGACATAAAGGCGCGTTTCATTTCGAAGCCCCTTTCAGCGTGAGGCGAAGATAGTCGTCAATGGTTGCCCGATCGCAGGGAATCTCGGGAAAGGCCTCGAGCGTTTCGCGACGGTTGGGCACGAGCACGTCCACGCTGTAGGCGTGGCGGGTGGCATGGGCACCTTCGACGCAAGCCATAAGCTCGGCGGCCTGCGCTTGGGTGCAGTGGGCGATCCCGGCTCGGTCGGTAATGTCCTCGCGCGGCAGGTCAAACACAATCGAGCCGTTATCGATGCAGATGACGCGGTCGGCGGCGCGATCGAGGTCGGACGTAATGTGGCTCGAGAGCAGCACGCTGTGCTGGCCGTCGGCGACAAAAGCAAGCAGCTCATCGAGCAGTTCCTCGCGCGCCATGGGATCGAGGCCCGCGGTGGCTTCGTCCAAAAGGAGTAGCTTGGCATTATGGCTGAGTGCACAGGCAAGCTGCAGTTTCATGCCCATGCCGCGGGAGAGGTTCTTGACCTTTGTCTTGGGATCGAGGCCAAATCGGTCGATGAATCCGGCGAACGTTTTGCGGTCCCACGTGGGGTACGCCTGACCTACGAGTGCCTCGATCTGGCCCACCTTGAGCGTTGAAGGGAAGGGGCATGTGTCCAGGACGAGACCGACGCGGGAGCGCAGGCAGCGCTGTGCCTCATCGGGCGCGTCGGCGCCACAGCGCTGCCCAAACAGGCGCACCTCGCCGGCATCGAGCTTGATAAGCCCGAGTGCGGCGCGAATGGTCGTTGTCTTGCCGGCACCGTTAGCGCCCACAAAGCCAACAATCTGGCCGGGCTCCACGGCGAGCATGACATCACGCAGCGAAAAACGGTCGCTCACGCGGCGTGAGACACCTTTGAGTTCTAACAAGTTTTGCATGGTATAGCCTTTCTTGCAGATGGCTACTGCATGGTTTCGGGGGCTACCAGGTCGAGCATCTCGTGCAGTTTGTCGCGTGTGACGCCCAAGGCTTCGGCTTGGCTTGCCGCTTTCGCAAGCAGCTCTTCGATATGGCAGAGCTGGTTTTCGCGCAAAAGCTCCTGGTTGCCCTCGGCGACAAAGCAGCCCTTGCCCTGCACGGTGCAGATAAACCCGCGCTGCTCCAGGTCGGCGTAGGCGCGCTTGGTGGTGATGACGCTCACGCCAAGATCGCTCGCGAGCGCACGGATGCTGGGGAGTTTGGCTCCCGCAGCGAGCGTGCCCGATAAGATCTGAGCTTTGACCTGCGAGGCTATTTGCTCGTAGATGGGCTTATCGCTCGAATTGGATAGGATGATGTCCACAGCGGCTCCTTAGCTGTTGGGCTACACGTGTATATAACCGGTAAGCACAGTATATATACACTATGCACAGTTATGCAAGAGGCAAATACGGATTGGGCCGGCTATCCAAGTCCCAACTGATGAATTTGTCCTGATAGGCGCCCTAGAGCGGGATTTCGCGGCTACAATAATGCGGTTACAACGACGTAATGCACTCAATGCAAGAAAGGATCCGCATGGCAAGCCTGTCGGATGAAATCTCGTCGCGCCGCACATTCGCGATCATCAGCCACCCGGACGCCGGTAAGACCACGCTTACCGAGAAGCTGCTGCTCTATACCGGCAGTATCCAGACCGCCGGCTCGGTCAAGGGCAAGAGCTCGGCCAAGCATGCCGTCTCGGACTGGATGGACATCGAGAAGGAGCGCGGCATCTCCGTCACCTCCTCGGTGCTGCAGTTTACCTACAACGGCGCCTGCGTTAACATCCTCGATACCCCCGGCCACCAGGACTTCTCGGAGGATACCTACCGTACCCTTATGGCCGCCGACGCCGCAGTCATGGTCATCGACGGCGCCAAGGGCGTCGAGGCCCAGACCAAAAAGCTCTTTAAGGTTTGTACGCTGCGTCACATTCCCATCTTCACCTTTGTGAACAAGCTCGACCACGAGGCTCGTGATCCGTTTGAGCTCATGGAAGAGATCGAGAACGTCCTGGGTATCAATACGTATCCCATGAACTGGCCGATCGGCAGCGGCCGCAATTTCCGCGGTGTGTTCGATCGTCAGACCCGTCGCGTTATCGCCTTCGAGGGCGACGGTCACGCCAACGCCACCAAGAAGGTCGCCGAGGTCGAGGCCGAGTTGGGCGATCCTTCCATGGATGAGCTTATTGGCGAGGAGAACCATAAGAACCTGATGGACGACATCGAGCTGCTCGATGGCGCCGGCGACGAGCTCGATTTGGATGCCGTGGCCTGCGGCAAGCTGAGCCCGGCGTTCTTTGGCTCGGCGCTCACCAACTTTGGCGTGGAGCCCTTCCTCAAGGAGTTCCTGCGTCTGGCCCCGACGCCGCG
>CALLFD010000240.1 GCA_937997605.1 uncultured Collinsella sp.
GGCGCATCCGACGCCGCCGACAAGGGTAGCGCCGCTGCTGCCGAGTCCGTCTCCGGCGAGGTGACCTACGACGGTGCCTCCTCTTTCCAGGCTCTCGTCGAGGCCGCTGCCGAGAAGTTCATGGACGCCAACCCCGATGTCTCCGTCTCCGGCTCGGGTAACGGTTCGGGCAAGGGCCTGACCGCTGTTGCCGCCGGCACCGTCACCATCGGCAACTCCGACGTCTTCGCCGAGACCAAGCTCGAGGCCGACCAGGTCAAGAACCTCGTCGACCACGAGGTTGCCGTCGTGGGCATGGGCCCCGTCGTCTCCAAGAACGTGACGGTCGACGACCTGTCCCTTGAGCAGCTCAAGGGCATCTTCTCCGGCCAGATCACCAACTGGAAGGAGGTCGGCGGCGACGACGCCAAGATCGTCGTTCTCAACCGCAAGGCCGGTTCCGGTACCCGCGCCACCTTCGAGGCTGCCGTCTTTGGCGACGAGGCAGTCGACTTTAAGGGCGACGCCGAGCTCGACAAGTCCGGCGACGTCCAGACTCAGATGGGCAGCACCGACAACGCCATCTCCTACCTCGACTTCTCGCACTTCGATGACTCCAAGTTCAACGCCATCAAAGTCGAGGGCGTCGAGCCCAAGAGCAAGAACGTCACCGACGACTCTTTCAAGATCTGGGCGACCGAGCACATGTACTGCTCCAAGGACGCCGACGAGGCTACCAAGGCCTTCCTTGAGTTCATGCTCTCCGACGACGTCCAGGGCAAGCTCGTCGAGGAGCAGGGCTTTATCCCCGTCTCTGCCATGAAGGTCGTCAAGGACGCCAGCGGCAAGGTCTCTGCAAAATAAGCAATCGCCCCCGGAAAGGTTTGCAATGGCAAAACAGCTGCCAAAGCGCGACCTTGAGAACGTGGGCCTGGGCGTCACGGGCGCGTGCGTAGCGCTCGTGACGCTTGTCGTTGCCGCGCTCATCTTTATGGTCGCCCAAAAGGGCCTCTCGGCTTTTATCAAGGACGGCGTTTCGGTCGTCGAGTTCTTCACCGGTACCAAGTGGGATCTGGCAAACACAGCCGAAAACGGCCTGCCCTACACCGGCGCCCTGCCCCTGATCGTCACCTCGTTTGCGGTCATGGTGCTCTCCACGCTCATCGCGCTGCCCATCGCCATCGGCTCTGCCATCTTTGCGGTCGAGATCCAGCCTAAGTTTGGCTCCAAGGTCTTTCAGCCGCTTATTGAGCTTTTGACCGGCATTCCCTCGGTCGTCTTTGGCCTGATCGGTTTTCACGTGGTCGTCGGCCTCATGAAGAGCGTTTTCCACGTGAGCACGGGTCTGGGTATCTTGCCCGGCGCCATCGTGTTGGCCGTCATGATCCTGCCGACCATGACCACGCTTTCGGTCGATGGCCTGCGCGCCGTGCCCGACAGCTACCGTCAGGGCTCGCTCGCGCTGGGCTACACCCGCTGGCAGACCATCTGGCACGTGGTGCTCAAGTCCGCCATGCCGTCGCTCATGACTGCGGTCATCCTGGGTATGACCCGCGCCTTTGGCGAGACGCTCGCCGTGCGCATGGTCATCGGCGGTATCGAGGCCATGCCGACGTCGCTGCTGTCGCCGGCCTCGACCATTACCACCACGCTCACCACGTCCATGGCGGTCTATGCCGAGGGCTCGGCCCAGGACGATGTTCTGTGGGCGCTCGGTCTGCTGCTGATGGGCATGAGCCTCATCTTTATCCTGATCATCCATCTCATTGGCCGCAAGGGGGCGAAGGCTCGTGGCTAGCACGCGCATCCATATCGACGAGGCGAGACTCGGGCGCGTCCAAAAGCAGGACCGCATCGCCACGGGCGTGCTGACGGCGATCGTCGCCATCGTCATGCTCATCGTCGTTTCCATGGTGGCCTACATCTTGCTCGAGGGTATCTCGACGCTGTTCCAGCCGGGCTTTCTCACGCAGCCCGCGCGCGCCAACGGAACCCAGGGCGGTGTACTCTACCAGCTGTTCGACTCGTTCTATCTGCTGCTGATCACCCTGATCATCTCGGTGCCCATCAGTCTGGGCGGCGCGGTCTT
>CALLFD010000241.1 GCA_937997605.1 uncultured Collinsella sp.
TGCCTTCGGATGGGAAGGTTATTGACGAGGGTCCTGTTGGTTGCTCTGTTGATGTTTGCTGCGATGACTTTCGCCATCTCGATATTGGGCTACCGCCTGAGATTCTTCGTCTTAAGGATGCCGGGTATTTGACGCAGGCTGTTGCCGCCTGCGATCGCCTTTTGGAGCAGAACCCTGAGCCTTCGCTGGCTGCCTGCGTTCGTGCCGAGCGGTATCGCATGCTTGAGACGCCGCTTCATTTTTCGGTGTCGCGCGATCGAGCTATTGCGATGATCCGCGAGGAGTGGCCTGGGTTTACCGAGGAGCAGTTTGACGATCTGATTGACCGTAAGCGTATTGACTGGCGCTTTATCGATGGCGAGCTGTTCGTTCTCGACAACTTCCTCGATTCGCTTCGCGTATATCCCAAAGAGGTTCCCGGCATGCGTCCCGATCCTACGGACGGAATTGCACTGCGCAACGAGATGCTCAAGGAGATGGAGTCACAAAACGGATTGACTCGCGTTATTACGCTTAAGGCGTCCTTGTTTGTCCCCGGCGCTCTAGAGGGGGAGACCGTTCGCGCTTGGCTTCCCGTAGCCGCCACCTGCCGCCAACAGTCTCAGGTCGAGATTCTCGACATGACGCCGGAGGGTGCTGTTGCTCCCGCGAACGCTTCGGCGCGTACCGCCTCGTGGTCTTCTTCGAGTGAGCGCTCATTCTCGGTGACTTATCGCTATCAAATCAATGCCGCTTATCGCGATATTTATGGGGGTGCGCTTCCGTCGCATCCGTGTATGGACGCGCCGTTGCCCGAAGATATTTCTGAGGACCGTCCGCACATTGCATTCACGCCGTATCTGCAGCAGCTGACGGCCGGTGTTGTTGACGGACTCGAGGATCCGCTCGATCGCGCTCGTGCTATCTATGATTATCTGACGCAACATATCGACTATCGCTATCAGCCGCCGTACTTGCTTTTGGGATCTATTGCCGATGACTGCGCGCATTCGCTCCGCGGCGATTGCGGAGTTATGGCGCTCACGTTTATCACCATGTGCCGTATCGCGGGCGTGCCTGCCCGTTGGCAGAGCGGCCTGTACGTTGCGCCCGATTCGGTGGGGTCGCACGACTGGGCAGAGTTCTATACGCCGCAGACCGGTTGGCTCAACGCCGACGTGTCATTTGGATCTTCTGCTCGCAGGATGGGGGAGGAGTGGCGCCGCCGTCACTACTTTGGCAATCTCGACCCGTGGCGTATGGTGGCCAACAATCGATTCCAGGCAGAGTTTGAGCCCTCTTTCGACGGCATGCGCGAGGACCCTTACGATAACCAGATGGGTGAGGCTTCGGTCGACGGTCGCGGATGCCGTCAGCGCGAGATGCTCCGCACAGTCGAACTCATCGAAATGCTCGAAGTTCCATTTTCGGACTAATCGGTAGAAAGCTGTGATAAACTAACTCACGCATTACGTGCCCGAGTGGCGGAATTGGCAGACGCAGTGGACTCAAAATCCACCGTTGGCAACAACGTGCGAGTTCGAGTCTCGCCTCGGGCACCATACATGCAAGTGAGCGTTCAAGGGGGTTGCGGCCCCCTTTTTCGTGCCGAACTCGCGTGAGCGCGCGAAGCGTTAAGCAAACAGGCCTGCGGCCTGTTTGTAGCGGCGCGTGGCGAGGGCGCCGCGCGTCCGAAGCCCGGGGCTTCGCGAAGCGAAGGCCCTTCGAGTCTCGCCTCGGGCACCATACATGCAAGTGAACGTTCAAGGGGGTTGCGGCCCCCTTTTTCGTGTACGTAATGTGATAACGCGCTGTACGTGTTATTATTCGCAAGGCGTTGTTCCCGCAATGCCCTAAAGAGGAACCCGAGGGTTCCCACCTTTTGGCGCCAATGAGCAGCTGACTGGTCATACAACTTAGATTCCCTTCCTCAAATCGAGGAACTCTATGTGTACGACCAGGTTGCTGAGAAGCGCCAGGTTATTTTTTTATGAATGGAGGTAGGGAAAATAGCTAAGTCTGATGACACCCGCATCAACGACGAGATCACTGCATCTTCGTGCCGTTTGATTGGCGTCGATGGCTCTCAGCTCGGCCTGTTCGCCATCCGCGATGCCCAGCGCGTCGCCGACGATCAGGGTCTCGACCTAGTCGAGATCGCTCCCAACGCGGAGCCGCCGGTCTGCAAGGTCATGGACTACGGTAAGTTCAAGTACCAGCAGGCCATGAAGGCCAAGGCTGCTCGTAAGAACCAGTCCAAGGTCGAGGTCAAGGAAATGAAGTTCCGACCCAAGATCGACGTTGGCGACTACGAGACCAAGAAGGGCCACGTTCTGCGTTTCCTCAAGAAGGGCGCACGCGTTAAGATCACCATCATGTTCCGCGGCCGTGAGATGGCTCACCCGGAGCAGGGCCTTAACGTTCTCGAGCGTCTCGCCGAGGATCTCAAGCCTTACGCTACGGTCGAGTCCAAGCCTAAGATGGAAGGCCGTAACATGCTTATGCTGCTCGCCCCGATTAAGGGCGCCTTCGATGAGGATAAAGCGGCAAGCGATACCAAGTAACTAGTGTTCTGTAACCGATTAAGGAGTATTTCATGCCTAAGATGAAGTCCCACAGCGGCACCAAGAAGCGTTTCCGCAAGACTGGTACCGGCAAGCTTATGCGCGCCAAGGCTTTCAAGAGCCACATCCTGAGCAAGAAGTCCACCAAGCGTAAGCGTGGCTTCCGTCAGGAGACCGAGATCGCCGCTGCCGACCGCAAGGTCATCAAGTCGCGTCTCGCCTAAGTTCGCGTTCCCGTTTTTCGTTTTACCGTCTAGGAGTTGATAGAACATGGCACGTATTAAGCGCGCTGTTGCCGCCAAGAAGAAGCGCCGTACCGTTATGCATCGTGCGAAGGGTTACTACGGTGCCGCTTCGCGTACTTACAAGCATGCTAAAGAGCAGGTCCAGCACTCCCTGCAGTATCAGTATCGTGATCGCCGCAACAAGAAGCGCGAGATCCGTTCTCTCTGGATCACTCGTATCAACGCTGCTGCTCGTCTGAACGACATCTCTTACTCTCAGTTCATGCACGGCCTGAAGGTTGCCGGCATCGAGCTCGACCGCAAGGTCCTGGCTCAGATGGCTTACGAGGACATCGAGTCCTTCAACGAGCTGGCTACCATCGCCAAGAAGGCTCTCGAGGCCTAATAGATTCTCTTGAATCGCTAGGGGAGTGTCGCGTTGTGCGCGGCGCTCCCTCTTTTTATCTGAAGCGCTGGTTTATATAGCAAAAGCGCGGGTAGATAGACACTTACAGGTGACCGATCTTTATATATCTCTTAACCGAAGGGTCATCATCTGATACGTGCAGTATTTCTGCACCAGCCTTTCTATGACTTATATAGGAAGCAATGTATTGTGTAGGACTTGTGAAGAGTGGAATTGACGTCCCACAGGGCTTCGCGGTCTGGCAATATATCTCCTTGCCGCGCGGCCCGGTCGGACCGGATCAGCCGCTAAGCGTGCACCTTGAGAACCGGATACTGCGAGGATGGACACTAACTTCAGTGTCGCATCCGGGCAGACATCGAACCATTTGAAATGGTCTAACTTGGATTTGTTTTTCGCAAGGCCGCCGAGAGGCGGCCCCGAGAAATTCCTTTTCCTATACTAAAACCATATGAATCGAACGGAACCGATCAGCGATGAACTGAGAGGACCGGACGGGCTCGAAGCCCATATATTTTGGACGGAGAGTTCGATCCTGGCTCAGGATGAACGCTGGCGGCGCGCCTAACACATGCAAGTCGAACGGACGATGAAGAGCTTGCTTTTCAAAGTTAGTGGCGGACGGGTGAGTAACGCGTGGGTAACCTGCCTCATACAGGGGGATAGCAGCTGGAAACGGCTGGTAATACCGCATAAGCGCACAGTACCACATGGTACAGTGTGAAAAACTCCGGTGGTATGAGATGGACCCGCGTCTGATTAGC
>CALLFD010000242.1 GCA_937997605.1 uncultured Collinsella sp.
ACCTTGTCGAGCGCCTTAAGCGTTCGCCGCAGCAGGTCTCCCGCTACCGACGCCGAATGATAGATGCCGGCATCATCGGGGAACGAGGACGAGGACTCGTCGCATTTGAATTGCCATTCTTCCGCGACTATCTGGCGGCTCAATGCGCGAAATAGGCATCAATGAGGCAAAGGGGCTGTCCCTTTGCCTCATTGTCTATAGGTAGCGGCCGGTGATGCTTGCGGAGCAAGCTGCGATGTCGCCCGGCGTGCCGGTGCAGACGATTTGCCCGCCCGCATCGCCACCGCCCGGGCCCATGTCAATCACGTAATCGGCGTTACGGATAAGGTCGAGGTCATGCTCGATCACGATAACTGTGGCGCCCTTGGCAACGAGGCCATCGAACACGCTCAACAACACCTGAACATCGAGCGGATGTAGGCCGATCGTGGGCTCGTCGAACACGAATACGGCATCGTCCTGCACACGGCCCATCTCGCTCGCAAGCTTTAGACGCTGCGCCTCGCCGCCCGAGAGCGCCGGCGTGGGCTCACCGAGCGTAAGATAGCCCAAGCCCAGGTCGCGCAAGGTCTGCAAGCGCGTCTGAACCTTCTTGAGTCCCAGTGTGGCGTCGATGGCCTCGTCCACACTCATGTCCATGAGCTGCGGCAACGTCAGCAAGCTCCCGTCCTTGCCCTCGCGATGGATATGCGAGGCGGCCTCGGCGTAGCGCGAACCACGGCATGCCGGGCAGATGATCTCGACGTCGGGCAAAAACTGCACGTCGAGCGATATCGAGCCCGTGCCGTCACATGTAGGGCAGCGCAAGGCACCAGTGTTGTAGCTAAAGGCGCCCGCCTTGTAGCCGGCTGCCTTGGCCTCGGGCGTACGGGCGAAGGCGCGGCGCAGCTCGTCATGGATGTCGGCATAGGTTGCCACCGTCGAGCGAACATTGGCGCCAATGGGCGTAGCGTCAATCAGGTTGGCGCGGGCAATGCCTTCGGCATCGATCCAGCGCACATGGCGTGGCAAGCGCTCGCCAGCTGCCTGCGCCTTAAGCGCCGGGATGAGCGTCTCGAGCACGAGCGTCGTCTTACCCGAACCCGAAACGCCCGTTACCGCGACAAGGCGGCCGCGCGGGATATCGACTTCGAGTGGTTTGACGGTATGGATGGTATCGGTCGCCATGCGGATATGGCCCTGGTCGAACATTTCGTCGTCAGTCACCTGCGGACGCAAGCGCTCGGGCTCGGCGCGCAAAAACGGCGCGATACGACTGCCCTGCGATTGCTCGACCTCGTCTACCGTGCCTGCAGCAATCACATTGCCGCCGCCTGCTCCGGCAACGGGGCCCATCTCGACCAGATAGTCGGCTTCCGCCAGTACGCGCGTATCGTGGTCGACAACAACCACGGTGTTGCCGTCGCCCACCAGATCGCGCATCACACCCACCAAGCCGTCGACATTGGCAGGATGCAAGCCGATCGAAGGCTCGTCCAGCACATAAAGCACGCCTGTCGATCGGTTACGCACCACGCGGGCGAGTTGCACGCGCTGGCGCTCACCCGTGGAGAGCGTGGCACCGGCTCGGTCGAGTGAAAGGTAATCGAGACCCAGGTCGACCAGACGACGGGCCGCGCTCAAAAACGAATCGCAGATATCCGCTGCCATGGGCTGCATCTCAGTCGGCAAGGATGCAGGCACCCCGCGCACCCACTCAATCGCCTCGCCTAGCGTCATGGCCGCGGCCTGCGCCAAATTGATACCGCGCACCTGAGGCAGGCGCGCAGCCTCGGAGAGACGCGTGCCACCACAGTCACGGCATGGACCCTCGCGCAAAAAGCGCGCAACGCGTTTGAGGCCCTTGTCGTCCTTAACCTTAGCGAGCGCATTCTCAACGGTATAGACGGCGTTGTAATAGGTAAAGTCGAGTGGCGTGGCGCCCTCACCGTTTTTGGGGACGTAGAGAATGTGCTTCTTAACCGCCGGACCATGAAACACGATGTCGCGCTCTTGAGGCGTGAGCTGGTTAAACGGCACGTCGGTGCGCACGCCCATCTCGCCTGCCACCTGCTTCATCAGATCCCACATGAGCGTGCCCCAGGGAAGCACCGCGCCCTCGTTGATAGTCTTTGACTCGTCGCGCACCAGGCTCGCCTCGTCCACCTCGCGCATGACACCGGTGCCGCCGCAGGTGGGACACGCACCGCCGCTGTTAAACGCAAGGTCCTCGGCGCTCGGCGCGTAGAACTCACGACCGCATGCAGGGCACGTGAGCGACAGGCCCGCAGCCACGTTAAGGCTCGGCTCCACACGCGCCCCGCAATGCGGGCACACGTGATGGG
>CALLFD010000243.1 GCA_937997605.1 uncultured Collinsella sp.
TGAATCCCGCTTATTCATGCGACATTGGAGTGACAACCTTGACCGCCGCAACCACGCCTAAAAGTAAGCCAACCGCCGCCGCGCTCTCCCCCGCGCGCACCAAGCTCTGCCTGGCGCTGCTCGTGCTGTTGGGATTCTCGCTCGGCTGCTCCGAGTTCGTGGTCATCGGCATCGAAAGCGACTTGGCAACGGAACTCGGCATATCACTTGCCACTGCGGGCCAGCTCATCAGCGTGTTTGCGCTCGTCTACGCTATCGCGACGCCGGTGCTCGCGCTCAGCACGGGGCGATTCCGCCGCTACCAGCTGCTCGTGTGCTATAGCGTCGTCTTTGTGCTCGGCAACCTGGTCATGGCGTTGGCTCCCAACTTCCAGGTGCTGTTTATCTCACGCATTGTCCTGGGCTCTGTCTCGGGTGCGCTGCTCGCCGTGGGCGTGACGTACATCCCTGAGCTGCTATCCCCGCAGCAAACCTCACTTGCCATCTCGGTCGTGTACGGCGCGTTTTCCGTGGCGATGGTCTTTGTGACCTCGATTGGCAAGTTTGTGGCCGACACACTCGATTGGCACGTGGCCATGTACGGCACGCTGACCTTTGCCGTTTTGATCTGTAGCGCGCTCGTGGCGTTTATGCCTCGCGCCGGGCAGACCGATGAGCCCGCCACCTTCCGCGAGCAGGCGGGGCTACTACGCGAGCCGAGTATCATCACCGGCATGCTCATCTTCTTGTTTGGCGTGGGCTCGGTCTACGTATTCTACGGCTACGTGACGCCTTATCTGGAGCAGGTGCTGGGCATGGATACCGTTCAGGCGAGCACCACACTTATGGCCTATGGCGTGTTCTGCCTGATCTCGAACATCCTGGGCGGATGGATCGATGCGCGTTTTGGCATGAAGGCGCTGCTGGTTACGTTTGTGCTGCAGGCGGCGGCACTGCTCGGGCTGTTTGCCGTGGGCGCCGCCATGCCGCTCGCGCTGGTCTTTGTCTTTAGCCTGGCGATGCTCATGTACCTGTTCTCGGTCTCATGCATCACGCACTTTATGGACGTGGCACGCAGCCGCCATCCCAAGTCGATGGTACTCGCAAGTTCGGTTGAGCCCATGGCGTTTAACGTCGGCATCTCGTTTGGCACCGCAGTGGGCGGCGCCGTGGTAAGCAGCGTTGGCATTGCGTACGTGGGCGCAGTGGGCGCCGCGTTCTCGCTTGTGGCCTGGGCCCTCACGCTGGTGACGATTAAGCTGGCTCGCTGGGAGCGCCGTCGTCAATCAGCACGGCCCTCAATACGGGCATAGGGGCAAACATAGCCCAAGGTGGCGAGTAACCGGTGAAAACCGCCCAATATGAGTATGTTTATCCGCCTGGAAGCTTCAGCAGTGCAATTTCGTGTATTTGAGATACACGCTTTTCTTCGATTTCGTGTATTTCAAGTACACGAAATGCGTGTGGGGCAACTCAAAGGCGGCGACAGACGCATTGTCTGCCGCCGCCTTTTATACCGGATTTTATAGATATGTGGGGCGTTTACTCCATACCCAGCAGCTCGCGCATCTGGGTTGCGTAGTTAGAAGCCATGTTACCGTAGACAATCTGCACGCCGCCGTTGACATGCACGATGCCACGCGCTTCGAGCTTTTCGGTAAACTCGGCGTCATCAACCACCTTGTCACAGTCATTGAGCTGGATGCGCAGACGGGTGAAGCAGGCCTCGACAGACTTAATGTTGTTGTCGCCGCCCACTGCCTCAACGATAGCGGGAATGAGGTCGCTGATCACGGTCTTGGGAGCCTTTTCGGCCTCATCGTCGGACTCTTCCTCGCGGCCGGGGGTCTTAAGGCCCTTCTTAAGAATGATGAACTTGAAGACGAAATAGTACGCCACGAAGTAGATGGGGCCGAGGAACAGGATAACCTGCCAGTTGGAGCCCTTGGCTGCACCCATAATGCCGTTAAAGATCAACGACAGGAGCGGGCCGCCGAAGGACGCGGAACCGGCCACGTTGAACTGCAGGATATAGGTCAGCGCATAGGCAAGACCAGCCATGAGGGCGTGGAACACGTAGAGGATGGGCGCGATAAACAGGAAGGAGTACTCGAGCGGCTCGGTAATGCCGGAGAGGATGCAAGGCACCACGATAGCGATCATGAGCGCTGCGGTCTTCTTCTTGTTCTTGGGAAGTGCCGTCTTGTAGAAGGCGAGTGCAGCGCCGGGCAGGCCGAACATGGCGAAGATAACCTTGCCGTTCATGACAAAACGGCTGACCTCGATGTTAAACGGCGTGCTGGGAGAGCCCAGGATCGCGTTGTAGATATTGATAGCGCCCTGAACAGTCTGGCCGTCGATGGTCTCGACGCCACCGAGCGACGTGAAGAAGAACGGCAAATAGACAAAGTGATGCAGGCCAAAGGGCAGGAGCATGCGCTCGCCGGCGCCGTAGACAAATGCACCAAAGGCACCCGTAGTCTTGATGAACTCGGACAGCGCACCGAGAGCGTTCTGAATAAACGGGAAAACAAAGGACATGACCAATGCGAGGATGCTGCATGAGAGCAGCGTCACCGCCGGAATAAAGCGTGTGCCGTTGAAGATGGAGAACACGGCAGGCAGCTCAATCTTGTAGTAACGGTTATGCAACCATGCGACGATTGCACCCACCAGAAGACCGCCGATAACGCCAGTGTCGAGCGTGGTGATACCGAGGATCGTGCTCTGGCCCGTCGTAAGATTCGCGGGATCGATAACGCCAGTCGCCGTAAGGAATGTGCCCATCACGGAGTTCATGCACATGTAGCCCAAAAAGCCACAAAGCGCCGCGGTAGCCTTCTCGGACTTGGCGAAGCCATAGGCGAGACAAATCGAGAAGATAACCGGGATGTTGTTCATAACGATGCCGGCTGCGGCCTTAAGAATCGAAAAGAAAATCGCAAAGCCCGGAGCAGCAAGCCAGGGAACAGCTGCCGTAAGGGTGGGGCTGGTAAAGGCATTACCAAAGCCCTGAAGGATGCCGGCGATTGGCAGGATCAGGACAGGCGTCATGAGGACTTTGCCCAGGCGCTGGAACTTTGCCAGCAGCTCATCTTTGTTCATGGGATACCCCTCTTAAAGAAACGGGGCGTGCAGTTCTACAACCCACACGCCCCATAACAGTTGTCAAGCGCTATGGAACTAGTTACTTAAGCTCCGGCCAGTAATCCTTATTGGCCTCGATGAGCTTATCGAGCACCTTACGCGCCTTCTTTGCGTCACCGACCAGACGATTAAGCGTGAGTGCCTGCAGGGCCTTCTCGTAGGAACCCTCCATCCAAGCCTCAACAGTCAGGCGCTCATAGGCGTACTGGTTCTCCATAAGACCGCGATAGAAGGTGCCGATCTTACCGACAGCGTAGGGCTGCGGGCCATTGGCGCCCACGCTTGCCGCGACCTCGACCATGGCGTCATCGGGCATACCCTCGATAATGCCGTTGTTGGGCACGATGACAATGAAGGTCTTATTGGTGTTGCGATAAATGGCCGAGGTGATTTCCACGATCATATCGCCATGAGCATCGTTCTGCACAACCGAGGAGTTCTTTGCGGTGCCGACTTTGGCAACACGCTCGCACTCGGCGAACACGCGCTTCTCACGACCGTTGATGACCTCGTCGGAACGAGTGTAGTCGGGGTCGAGGTGAGCGACCTTGTACTCGGGATACAGATAGTACTGCAGATAAGTGTTGGGCAGATAGTCGGGGAAGTCCTCGAGCATGTCCTTGACCATGGCGTAGGTGTCGAGCCAGGACTGGTCACGCTGCTCGGCATCGGCAGGAAGGAAGCCGTTCTTCTCCGTGTACTCCTTAATCTGCGGGACGAGGTCATGGCCCTCTTCATCGTAGATGTGCTTGAACCAACCGAAGTGATTGAGACCAAAGTACACGGGCTCCGTCTTGCTCATATCGCGACCGAGCAGGCGACCGTAAGAGCGCATGAGGTTGACGGGCTGGTCGCAGATGTTGAGAACGCGATGCTCATCGGGCAGGACGCGCTCGAGACCATATGCCACAATAGCAGCCGGGTTGGTGTAGTTGATAATCCACGCCTCCGGGCTATGAGCGCGAACGTCGTTGACGATCTCAACCATGTCATGCATGGAGCGCATACCGTAAGCCATGCCGCCAGGGCCCACCGTTTCCTGGCCGATGATTCCCATATGCAGCGGAATCTTCTCGTCCTTGCTACGCATCTCGTAGCCGCCGGTACGAATCTGGCAGAGCACAAAGTCGACGTCGGTGTAAGCCTCATCCTTATCGGTGGTGTAACCAAACTCCACACCGGGCTCCTCCTCGGCGAAGAGGATCTTGCCAAACTCGCCGATCGGACGCTGACGCTCGGCATCGATGTCATAGAGCATCACGCGGTTCAGCGGCAGAATGTCCATGTGCTTGGTCAGGGCTTTAAGAATGCCAGGGCACCACGTGGAGCCGCCGCCAACGATCACAATATTGAGCTTATCCTTCATGTTCCGTCCCTCCAGGGTTGGCTGATCGGTGTTCTCGAAGACCTTGGGCTCCGCGGTTGTCCTCGGCTTGCTTCGTTTCGATTGATATTTTGCGACATAAGGTCATTTGAGAGTCCCCGTGTGGGCCAATGCGAAACGGGGACACATGATTTCGCTCACGACACAGATATGTGTAGGCAGACACGCATATTTGCCCAGTTCATGGGCAATAGGCAATCTTGACCGATTACCGATTTCTCACCTGGCTACACAAAGCGGTACCATATATACGGCGAGGTGCGAGGGGCTGAAACATCTTATGAAAGATCAAGAATCTTTTTATGATCATGTGCGAGCTGGCGAGAGCAAGCTCAACGATCTCGAAAGCGAGATCATGCGCTACATCATCGAGCTGCGTGATGATATTGACGACGTCACGCTTAAGAGCGTTGCTGAACGGTTCTTCGTCGCTCCCAATACAATCGTCAGGCTTGCCCACAAGCTTGGCTTCTCGGGGTTTACAGAGCTCAAACAATCGTATTCCGCCTCGCTCGACCGCAATCGATTCACTATCGAGGCACTTCCTCTCGATACCCAGCTCGTACAGACCAAAGATCTGCTTAACGACCGGGTCATCGATTCGGTTGTGAGTCTTATCCAGGACGCCTCGCATATCGTGTTCTTCTGCTCGGGCTTTTCGAAGTACCCGTGCCTCGAGATGGCTGAAAGGCTCAAAATAATGGGCAAGAATACCGACACGCTCAGTGAACGCCATGTCATGAGGCACTACGCAGAACTCCTCGGCAAAAACGACCTGGTCTTCAGCGTTTCCGTAAGCGGCGAGACGCAGGTGTCTATTGACGCCACATCGATAGCCAAAACGCGCGGATGCAAGGTCGTCACGCTCACCGGCTTTTCTCGAAATTCTCTCTCGAAACTAGCCGACTACCCTATCTACACCGTGCAAAAAGAAATCCGCTTGGGCAGCATGGACCTCGACAGTCGATTGATGTTCTATTACGTTTTCGAATTGATATTTGAGCGCTACTTCAAACTGGCCAAGAAATAAAACTTGGCATGCGCCCGGCTTCGACTCTTTAGCAGCCTTCTATATGAAAGGTATCGTCCTGTGCAACGCGTACTGTTTATCTGCTATGGGAATATCTGCCGCTCGACGATGGCTGAGTCGGTGTTTACCGAGCTGGTGCGGCGCGCCGGGCGCGCGGGCGAGTTTGTCATTGACTCCGCTGCGACCTCGACCGAGGAAATCGGCAACCCGCCACACCACGGTACCGTTGCCAAGCTACGCGAGGTCGGGATTCCCGTCGTCGCTCATCGTGCACGTCAGGTGCGTCGCGCGGAGTATGGCGACTGGGACCACATTGTCTATATGGATGCTGAGAACGCGCGTGGCCTGCGTCGCATCTTTGGCGACGACCCCGACGGCAAGATTACGCGCTTGCTCGATTGGACCGAGCGCCCCGGCGACGTGGCCGACCCCTGGTACACCGGCAATTTCGACGCCACCTACCGCGATGTACTCGCCGGTTGCACCGCTATGCTCGAGCAGCTGTAGGCGCTCGGGCGGCGCGGGCACACGGGCCACGCCATCGGCATAAAACGAGCGTGGATTTTCTCCCACTTTGAGCGTTCGAGTGCGCTCTAAACGGGAGAAAATCCACGCTCGTTATCTCGGTGAGAGAAAATCCACGCTCATGAATGTGACAAATGGACTGCCCCTTTGTCACATCCGGGACTGGCCCTAGACCGGCTTGACCTCCAGCTTTATCCCCTCGGCGCAGGAGTCGCCCAAAACATCCGAAAGGGCCCAGGTCGCATATAGCGGCAAATAGAGAACTGCTCCGTTGCGCTCAACGTTGCCTCTCGAGAAAACAATCCCGAGCCTTACGCCATATTCAGCCGTATCAAGCACATGACCGAGCGCGGCGTGCGCGTGGTAATAGGGGCCCGATTTGACCTCGATCGGAACAGCCGTCCCATCCGGTCCATCGACCACAAAGTCCACTTCACCGCGCTTTTTTGTCCGATAGTAGTAAAGCTGGCGATTTTGGGCAGCCAGCTGTTGGGCCACCACGTTTTCGTAAATGCCGCCCAGATTGGGCTCCTTGCTATCAAGATACACCGCTTGGGCGACTCCAACGGGGTAGCGCGCCATCAACATGCCCGTATCCGATTGATATAGCTTGAACTGCGATGGTCGTGCCGTCTTGAGCAGGGGCGATTTTGGCTCGGTTACGATATCGGCTTTGAGAGCAACGCCGGCATCGACAAGCCATGCAAAATCTCGCTGATACTTCTCGTAGTGCGCCTTAGGGTCAATGGAATTGAGCACGAAGCGCTTGTTTTCGCCCTCGAGCATAATAGGGAGCTGATCGTAGATGCTCTGCACCTGCAGGGCTCGCCCGCTTGCATACTTGGAGATATCCCGCCGGTACTGTTCGTTGAGCTCTGACTGCAGCTGACGAACAGAGGCAAGGTCGCCCTGCGTGTCAAGGAAACGTTGCACGACCTCCGGCATTCCGCCGACAACGGTATAGGTCCTGAAGTTTGCCATCATCGCGTCATGAATGTAATCAGGAATGGGCCTCTCGCTGATACACGCGTCACGTATCGCTTGGCGAGCCCCCTCGCTCACCCCGATTGCCCAGCAAAACTCCTCAAAATCGAGCGGGAACATCCTAAGCTCGTGAACATACCCCACGGGATAGGACCTGACGCCCTTGAACCGAGTCCCGAGCATTGACCCCGAAAACGCCCAGCGGCACCTCCCGTCCTCAACAAGGAACTTTGCCATCGTCATGATGTCGGGGGCCTCTTGGACCTCATCGATATGCACGAGCGTTTTGCCTGGCGCAATCGACTTTCCCGAAAGAAGCGTCACCCTGCTGATGAAATCATCGGCATCCCGCGCCTCGAGAAGAGCATCTTTTGCCTGGCGGTTTTCCATGAGGTTAAGCTCGATGTAGGTTGCATGGTTGGCTTTGCCAAATGCGCGAATCGAATAGCTTTTGCCAATCTGGCGAGAACCCGTAATGAACAAGGCCTTTTGCTCGGAAGACTTCAGCCAACGCTCCAGCTCTGCCGCTATTTTCCTGCGCAGCATAGGCCCCCTCGGTGTCATCAAATGAAATGCAACGTTTTATAAGCTTGATTATCGATGAAACGCAGAATTTTTAGAACCTAAAATCGGATGAAATGCAGAGATTTGAGATTATAAGGAAAAGAAGGGACACCACCCGCGAATGTAACAAAAGAACTGTCCCTTTGTCACATTGCGCTCAACTACTCGTCGACGATCTCGGCAAGCCAGACGTTCAGCGTATCGACTTCGGGGCAGCAGAACTTTGCCGTACCAGGCTCGTTGCCAGGCACGGTTCCGCCATAGCGCAGGATATCGATATAGGGAAAGCCCACGTGGCAGGCCATGGCGCACATCTTGCCGCGGTCTCGGTCAAAGTCAAAAACGTCGCCCGGCTTGTGACCATGGTGGCAGCGGCACACACCCAGCTGGTCCACGCAGCTCACGCGGATGCGCGGACGCTTGCCCCGCGGCCCGCCGAGCGGCTTGTTCTCGCCCGCTGCCTCGGTACCGCTCTCGTCGGCGCTACTCATGGTCAATCACATCCAGGCAGGCCTCGATGGGCAGGCCGGCGGACTTGTCCTCCTGGTCGGCATTGCGCTCGATAAGCTCAGCCACCACACGCATGGCATCGGACGTCGCGCGCTGCAGACTCCAACCTGCCATAACGCGGCCGACGAGCACCGCCGAGAACGTGTCGCCCGTGCCCGGGAAGTAGACCGGAATGAGCTCAAAGGGAATCGTAAAGTACTCCCCCGCCACATGGTCGTAACCGATAACCGCGTTCGTGCCATTGACTACGGCGCTCGTAATGACCACAGACTTGGCACCCAGCTCACGCACGGCGTCCACAAGGACGCGAGCCTCGTCGGGCGTGATTTGCTCGGCCATAGGCGTATCGGTGAGCAGACAGGCCTCGGTGTAGTTGGGAACTGCGTAGTCTGCGCACTCTAGCAGATGCCGCATAAGGCCAATCGTGGACTCGGGCACGCCCGCATAGAGCTTGCCGTTGTCGCCCATGATGGGGTCGACGAACACCTTGGTGCCCTTTTGCGCACGGCGGTGGCAAAAGTCCGAGATGATGCGCGTCTCTTCCTCGGTCACGATAAAGCCGGTCGAGATGGCGTCGAACTCAAAGCCGAGCTCCTCCCAGATGGCGAGGCTCTGGCGCACGTACTCGGTGGTGTCGTGGATGTAGAACTTGGGATAGTTGAGCGTATCGGACACAAGTGCCGTCGGCAGGTTATGGATACGGTAGCCCATGTGCGACAGCACCGGCAGCATGGCGGAAAGCGCGACCTTGCCGTAGCCGCACATATCGTTAATCAGCAGCAGCTGAGTATTCTTCATGAG
>CALLFD010000244.1 GCA_937997605.1 uncultured Collinsella sp.
TTTGGCGCGTTCCGCGGAGGGAGGAACCTGGAATGGTAGAGCCCAACAAAACCACCGTCAGCGACAACACCGAAAACGGAGCGCACAACATGGTCAGGCTCATTATCGATAACTGCGAAGTCGTGGTGCCCGAGCACACCACGATCCTGGATGCGGCCAAGTCCGCCGGCATTCAGATTCCCACCCTGTGCTATCTGCGCGATCTAAACGAGATCGGCGGCTGCCGCGTGTGCGTGGTCGAGGTCGAGGGCTGCGACCAGCTGGTTGCCGCCTGCAACAACTACGTGCTCGACGGCATGGTGGTGCACACCAACAGCCCCAAGGCCCGCGAGGCGCGTCGCACCAACGTGCAGCTGCTGCTTTCGCAGCACGATTCGCAATGCACGAGCTGCGTGCGCAGCGGCAACTGCAACCTACAGACCATCGCCAACGACCTGGGCATTTTCTATCTGCCGTATCAAAGGCATTTGGCGGGCGAGGGCTGGGATTTCGATTTTCCCATCATCCGCGAAAACGACAAGTGCATTAAATGCATGCGCTGCATCAAAGTGTGTGAGAGCGTGCAGGGCCTGGGGATTTGGGACCTGACCAACCGCGCCACGCATACCGCCGTGGGTACCCGCGGGCGCGCGCCGATTGGCAAGACCGATTGCGTCGCGTGCGGCCAGTGCATTACGCATTGCCCGACGGGCGCACTGCGCGAGCGCGACGATACCGAGACCGTGTTTGACGCGCTCGCTAATCCCGACAAGATCGTGCTGGTGCAGATCGCGCCTGCCGTGCGCAGCGCCTGGGGCGAGGAGCTCGGCATATCTCGCGAGGAGGCAACCGTCGAGCGTCTGGCCTGCGCACTGCGCCGCGTTGGCTTTGAGTACGTGTTCGACACCGATTTCTCGGCCGACCTCACCATTATGGAGGAGGGTTCCGAGCTGCTCGAGCGCCTAGGCGCCGCCGCTAAGGGCGAAGACGACAGCCGCGGCTGGCCCATGTTTACGAGCTGCTGCCCGGGTTGGGTGCGCTTTGTGAAGGCGCGCTATCCGGAGTTTG
>CALLFD010000245.1 GCA_937997605.1 uncultured Collinsella sp.
TGGCAAAGAAGGAAATCGCCGACGTCTTTAAGCCCGGCGATCATGGTTCGACCTTTGGCGGTAACTGCCTGGCCATCACGGCGTGTGCCGCGACGCTCTCCGCGCTCGTGCGCGGCGATTATGCCGACCATGCTGCCAAGGTAGGCGCCTATATGGAGGCAAAGCTCGCTAAGCTGCCGCACGTGACCGAGGTGCGTGGCCGCGGCTTGATGCTCGGCTGTGATTTGGATGATGCTGCGGGCGATGCGCATGATATTGTTGCCCGCGCGCTGGCCGCCGGTGCCGTGATTAACGCTACGGGTGCCCATACGCTGCGTTTCCTGCCGCCGCTCGTCTGCGAGGAAGCCGACGTGGATAGTCTGATTGAGATCCTGTCGGGTGTCTTGGGCTAACGCGGTGCAATAACTCAATTTGGACCGGGTTCCGGACTGCTGACGTGCCCTATGCGGCATGATTCAGCGGTCTGGAGCCCGTTTTGCCTTAGATTTGCTAAGGCAAGGGGGACCTGCTGACCAAAAAACAGTAAATATGAGTACTGCTACCGATTTGGTAGCAGCAGTTTTGGACTAATAAGGCCAGATATCAAGTCGAAATGGCGATGAATACACGATTTTGATCTAACTGTTAGTCCTTATAATGGACATATGTTGCGTAACTTAAGCAAATACTGTCTTTTTATATGTTGCAAACAAAGTAGCAGTACTCATTTTTGCCATTTTTTGACCACGGCCTTTGTGACAGACGTGCTGGCGGGTTCGAATCCCATGCGCTGGGCATGAAAAAGGAAAGGCCTCCATCGCTGGAGGCCTATCAAATCAGTGGTGGGCGATGAGGGATGTCCGCGTGCGGCTCCGCCGCCCGCATCCGCTTCGTCGCTTCGCTCCTCGCGTGCTGCGCTGGAAAACGCTTCGCGTTTCCTCAGCTCCGCACCCTTGCGGGTTCGAATCCCATGAAATGGGCCCAAACAAAAACGGTCCCCTTTCGAGGACCGTTTCCAATTCAATGGTGGGCGATGAGGGATTCGAACCCCCAGCCTTGTGCGTGTAAAGCACCTGCGCTAACCGTTGCGCCAATCGCCCGTGCGGAGAGAGTATAGCAAAACAATCGCCCCATTCACCTCATATCCATTAAAGGTAACCGGCGCGTGTCACAGCGGAGCTGATTCAGTTGAGATTGCCTGAACATTCCGCCCCTCTTTACGCCCTCGGGTATACTCAAAAGCTACTGATTCGATTTGATGCCCAGCAACAGCAGAGGGGATAGTATATGTGCGGTTTTGTCGGTTTTGTCGGTGGGACGGATAACCAATCCGAGGTGCTCACCAAGATGATGGACCGCATCGTCCATCGCGGTCCCGACATGGGCGGTCAGTTTATCGACGGCCGCGTTGCCCTCGGCTTCCGCCGCTTGTCGATCCTCGACCTGACCGAGGCCGGCGCTCAGCCCATGGCCAATGAGGACGGCAGCGTCGTCATTGTCTTCAACGGTGAGATCTACAACTTCCAAGAACTCCGTTCCGAGCTCGAAGCCAAGGGCTACAAGTTCCATTGCGGCGCCGACACCGAGAGCCTCCTGCACGGCTACGAGGAGTGGGGCGAGGCCGTTCTCGATCGCCTGCGCGGTATGTACGCCTTCGTCATCTGGGACAAAAAGAAGAACAAGCTTTTTGGCGCCCGCGACATCTTTGGCATCAAGCCGCTCTACTACTATCCCATGGCCGATGCGGGCGACGGCGCTCCGGGCGTGCTCTTTGGTTCCGAGATCAAGAGCTTCCTGGACTACCCGCACTTCCACAAGGCGGTCAACAAAAAGGCTCTGCGTCCGTACATGACGCTGCAGTATTCGGCAACCGAGGAGACCTTCTTCGAGGGTGTCTACAAGCTGCCGCCGGCGCACTACTTTACCGTCGATATCCCGACCGGCAAGATGAACATCGAGCGTTACTGGGATTGCGATTACTCTGCCGTCGAGAAGCCGTTCGAAGAGTATGTCGATGAGCTGGACGAAGTCGTGCACGAGAGTGTCGAGGCCCATCGCATCGCCGACGTCAAGGTCGCGTCGTTCCTCTCCGGTGGCGTCGACTCCAGCTACATCGCCGCTTGCCTCATGCCCGACAAGACCTTCTCGGTGGGCTTTGACTACAAGAACTTCAACGAGACCAACTACGCCAAGGAACTTTCCGATAAGCTCGGCGTCGAGAACGTTCGCAAGATGATTACCGCCGACGAGTTCTTCGGTGCGCTCGAGGACATCCAGTATCACATGGACGAGCCGCAGTCCAACCTGTCTTCCGTGCCGCTGTGGTTCTTGGCCGAGATGGCCCGCAAGGACGTTACCGTCGTGCTTTCGGGCGAAGGCGCCGACGAACTCTTTGGCGGCTACGCCTACTACGAGGATACGGTCCCGGTGCGCAAGTACAAAAAGATGGTGCCGCTGCCCATCCGTCGCGCGCTCGGTAACCTGGCGCTGCATATGCCGTACTTCAAGGGACATAACTTCCTGGTCAAGGGTGCCGAGATCCCCGAGAAGTCGTTCCTGGGACAGGCTCTGGTATGGCCGGAGCGCGAGGTCGACGGCGTGCTCAAGCCCGAGTACAACACCGGCGACGGCGCCTTTGAGCTCGCTGCACCCATCTACGCACGCGTGAAGGGTCAGCCCGAACTGGTCAAGAAGCAGTACCTGGACATGAACATGTGGCTCCCGGGCGACATTCTGCTCAAGGCCGACAAGATGTGCATGGCGCACTCGCTGGAGCTGCGCGTGCCCTTCCTGGACCGCAAAGTCATGGAGTTCGCCGAGCACATTCCCGATCGCTACCGCATCAACGAGAACGGCAACAAGCAGGTACTCCGCCACGCTGCCAACAAGTCGCTGCCCGATGAGTGGGCCACCCGTCCCAAGGTGGGCTTCCCGGTGCCGATTGTCTACTGGCTGCGCGAGCAAAAGTGGTACGACTATGTCAAGGAGTACTTCACCGCGCCGTGGGCAAGCGAGTTCTTCAATACCGACGAGCTCATGCACCTGCTCGATCTGCACTTTGCGGGCAAGGGCGATTTCCAGCGCAAGATCTATACGCCGCTCGTGTTCCTAGTGTGGTACAAGCGCTTCTTTATCGACGAGGACCAGCCCGCTGTTCAGGCTGCCTAGCCTCGGCTTACGAACGCCTGCGCGTAACGGCTCCTCCGGGAGCCGTTTTTGCGTGGGTGCGTTTCAGTTACTATAAAACCGTCCCTGCCAAATGGCTGAGAAAGGTGAAAGATGCACCATTCGGATTCCGCGACCGTGACCACGGTCGATACGCTTGCCAAGCTTCTCGATGTGTGCGGCGAGCTGCGCGCATCAGAGCAGGTTGACGAGCGCGCCGTGACCGGCTGCTCGTTTGATTCGCGCGCGGTCTCGGCAGGTGACGTATTCTTTTGCAAAGGTGCTGCCTTTAAGCCCGCGTTTTTGAGCATGGCGCTCGATGCGGGCGCCGTCGCATTTGTGTGCGAGGAGTCGCTGGTCGAGTCTCTGGAGCCGCTGGCGCAGGAGAGCGGTGCTGCGATGCTGGTTGTTGATAGTGTTCGCACGGCCATGGCCCTGTTGCCGCCGGAGGTCTACGACCGTCCCGACCACGACGTCAAGATCGTGGGCATCACCGGCACCAAGGGAAAGACCACGGCCGCTTTTATGCTCCAGTCCATCATCAAGGCGGCGGGCGAGTCCTGCGGCATGATCGGCTCGGTGAGTACCGACGATGGCATCGAGTGCTACGAGAGCACCAATACTACGCCCGAGGCCCCCGAGGTCTGGCGCCATATCGCCAACTGCCGCACGTCCGGTCGCCAGTCCATGGTCATGGAGGTTTCGAGCCAGGCGCTCAAGTACCAACGCGTCGAGAATCTGCCGTTTGACGTGGCGTGCTTCCTCAACATCGGCCGCGACCACATCTCGCCGATCGAACACCCCACGTTTGAGGATTATTTTGAGAGCAAACTCAGGATCTTTGACCAGGCAAAGACCGCCGTGGTGAATCTGGGCACCGAAGAGGTCGACCGTGTGCTGGAGGCAGCGTCGACGGCCGAGCGCTTGGTGACCGTTGGCGTCGAGCATCCCGAGGCAAGCCTGTGGGCGAGCGATGTCCGCATGCTCGGCTTTAACATCGAGTTCAACTTGCACGGCATGAGCGCCGACGAGCCCGAGGCGGGGGAGAAGGTCCTGCTGGGTATCGCGGGCGACTTTAACGTGGAAAACGCGCTGGTCGCTATCGCCGCTGCGCGCGAGATCGGCATCGGTATCGAGGCTATCAAGAAGGGCCTCTCCAAACTGCGTGTGCCGGGCCGCATGGAGGTCGTGGAGTCGAAGGACGGCCGCGTGATCTGCGTCGTTGACTATGCGCACAACCAGCTTTCGTTCCGTTCGCTTTTCTCGTCGGTCAAGCGCGCGTTTCCCGCTAGCCCCGTCATTGCGCTGTTTGGCGCCGCCGGCGGCAAGGCGCAGGAGCGCCGCGAGCAATTGCCACGCGAGGCCGCACCGTATTCCGACCTGATGATCTTTACGAACGAGGATCCAGCTCACGAGGACCCGATGAAGGTCTGTCGCGAGCTTGCCGAGCATGTTCCCGACGATACGCCGAACAAGATCATCCTCGACCGCGAAGCCGCTGTGCATGCGGCGTTCAAGGCGGCGCGCGAGGAGTACGTCAACCCCGATGCTCCCACCATTGTCTTGCTGCTGGCAAAGGGTGACGAGGAGCTCATGCACGTGGGCGACGAGTTCGTGCCCATCGAGAGCGACCTTTCGCTGGCCAATCGCCTGATCGATGTTACCCAGTTTGACTAATGAACCATGATGGCGGCGGCGCCCTGAGTGCGCTGTCGCCATAAGCGTGTTCCCTCAATCAAAACATGCCGTCCAAGTCCAAACCCTTCTACGTAAACGGAGTAACCATGTCCCACAATACCCTGCCGACCGTCGCTG
>CALLFD010000246.1 GCA_937997605.1 uncultured Collinsella sp.
TTGAGGCAAATATGTTGGGTGCTCGGCATTTCCAAAAAAGTCTACTCACTTAGCCAGCGGGCAGCCAAATGATTATTTAATCCCCGTCCCTGAAAAATCAATTTGCGGGCAGAAGGGCAAAAGTAGTCAAAAAAGGACCCGTCCAAAATTAGCTACCCCTTGCACCGATCATTCGCCCGGGTTGATATTCGCATAGAACTCGGCCCCGTCGTCCAGGCGCAGGATGCCCACGCGGCCGAACTCGGAGCCGGTGGCGGCGGCGCAGTCGATGTCGATGCGATCGGGAACACCAGCAGTGTCCTCGCCGCCCAAGCGCACGATCTGCCCGCGTCCCGATTCCTCATCGAGCCCCGCCAGACCACCGACCTCGCAATAGCGCCCAAGCGATACCGTGGGCGTGTGACCGCTCACCACGACCGGGCCCTTGCCCTCGGCAGAAAGCAGCCCGGTCGACGCATCCCAATAGCCATGACGAATCCACAGCAGGTCATCGGACGACTGCACCGCGAGCATCTGCTGCAGCAGTTCGCGATCGGCACCCACCGCTCCAACGCCATCGGCACAATCGACGCCATGCTCAAGCAAAAACGCGCGCGCCGCCTTCATCTCGATTCCAGCATGTACCAGCAGATACGGGCGCTCCTCGGTCTCGACCACTGCGTAGAGCGGCAGCGCGGCCATCCATCGCACGAGCTCCTCGTATGCCTCAAATTCCATGTCGTTGAGCTGCTCACGCGTCGTCCAGCCACCGTTGATATCCCAGGTCTCGGCATCGAGCGAATCCTGGCCAATGATGGCATCGAGCATGATCTGCTCGTGATTGCCCTTGAGCACGCGGGCGTTGGGCAGCGAGCGCACGAGCTTAATAACGCCGACCGGATCGGGCCCGCGATCGATCATGTCGCCCAGCACGTACAGCGTGTCGTCGGACGTCAACGAGATCTTAGACAGGGCCTCGTCAAGCGCACGCACGTGCCCGTGAGCATCAGATGTCACATAGATCGCCATGGTACGCCTCTCCTTGCATTGCGGCCGAAGCCCGGCGCCGCAACTAAAACTTCAAGTTGAACTTAAACGTTACCCATTGTACTCCGTTGCAATAAAGCTGGAAAGGGTTTCCGAGCAGAGGCAAAGACGGCAGCCGTCTATGACGATATCGCGCACGCCCGCAATCCAACCCCATAAACCCACCATCTCTGGGTACAAATGACCGCAGACAACTGACCGTGCCACGCCAACCACCCAGGAGCGGACACTATCCATGAACCAGATCCTTCTCTTTATCGGCCTCGTCATCATTTTGTGCCTGACCATCAAACCCGTCGGCAAAAAACTCCCCTTCCCCACCCTGCTCATCTTTATCGCGCTGGGCATGCTGTTGGGCGTCAACGGCCCGACGCATATCGACTTTAGCGACTACGCACTCACCGAAACCGTCTGCAGCACGGCGCTGCTGTTCATCATGTTCTACGGCGGCTTTAACACCAATATCGACCGCGCCAAGCCCGTCGCTGCGCCGGCGGTGCTGCTGAGCACGCTCGGCGTCGTCATCACTGCCGGCATCACCGGCATGTTCGCCCACTTCGCGCTGGGGTTCGACTGGATCGGTGGCCTGCTGCTGGGATCGGTCGTGGCATCCACCGACGCGGCGAGCGTCTTTAGCGTACTGCGTGAGCACAGCCTGTCGCTGAGAGGTGGCACCGACTCGCTGCTCGAGGTCGAATCGGGCTCCAACGACCCCGTCGCCTACATGCTCACCGCCGTGCTCGCCACACTCGCGACCGGCGGCGACATCAACATTCCCGCACTGCTGGCCAAGCAGATTATCCTGGGCGCGGGCCTGGGCCTTGCCCTCGGCTGGGCGGCGGGCCGCCTGATTGAACGCGCACATGCAACGGCCGAAGGTGCGCAGACCATCTTTTTGTTCGCCGTGGCCATCGTCGCCTACGCGCTGCCGAGCTACCTGGGCGGCAACGGATTTTTGGCCGTGTACCTGGCCGGCATTGTGCTGGGTGCGAGCGACATCACCGGCAAGGTCGAGATGGCGCACTTCTTCGATACCCTCACCGAGATGGCCGAGATGACGATCTTCTTCTTGCTCGGCCTGCTCGTAACGCCCGCACGCCTGCCACAGATGCTGCTGCCGGGCCTGGCGCTCATGGCGTTTATGCTCTTTGTGAGCCGCCCCATCGCCGTCGGCGTGCTCCTAGCGCCCTTTAAGACGAACCCTCGCCAGGTTGCGCTCGTAAGCTGGGCGGGTCTGCGCGGCGCGGCTTCGGTCGTGTTTAGCCTCTTTACCGTGGTGGCCGGTGTTCCTGGCGGTCACGACCTGTTTGACCTGGTATTTGTGATTGCCGTGTCGAGCATTGTGGTGCAGGGCTCGCTGCTACCGGCGGTGGCGAAAAAGCTCAATATGATCGACGCGGAAGGCGACGTGCGCCGTACGTTTAACGATTACCGCGACGAGGACGGCATGTCGTTTGTCAAGTTCAAGGTGGGCGCGGGCCATCCGTTTTCCGGACGCTCGCTCGCCGATATTGGCAGCGCCACGGACATGCTCGTCGTCCTGGTGCTGCGCGATGGCGCGCACCCGGTGCTGCCCAATGGCGATACCGTGATTGAGGAAGGCGACCTATTGGTGATGGCTGCCCCGACGTTTGAAGAGCGTGCCGAGGTTACGCTGCGCGAGGTCACCGTGACGCCCCACGGTCGCCTGGCCGGACAGCGCCTGCGCGACGTGCCGCAGGGCAAGCATCCCTTTATCGTCGTGATGCTCAAACGCGACGGCCAGACGATCATCCCCGACGGCAACACCCTCATATACGCCGGCGACGAAGCCGTCATCGCCACACTAGCATCGTAGCCATCCCCACCCATAAGTTGCGGTGAAATAGGGATTGAATAGGCTTCTGAACAGCCATTTCAGTCTCTATTTCACCGCAAGTTATTGAGGGGATGGGTTGAAAAACATTTGAATTGACACCTAAATGAAAAAAGCCGGGGAAAACGTCCCCGGCACTTGGAAGCCCTCTCTTTTGAGATGACCGATTTCTTTATATCACGAACGCTAGTTAGATGCCATTCATTGAGGGCTTTATCAGGCGCGCCATCCCACCCATCCACATGGCGCCATTTGAAAGCCGTCCGATCTCATGCTATAAAGAAATCGGTACCCTCGAATAAAGGGACCTCCAAGAGCCGGGGGATGTCCCCCGGCATTTTTTATGCGAGTCAAGACTAAATACTTCTCGGGAAAACGCCGGCCCATTGCGTCAGCAATTTACGAGCCGCTCTACCCACCTCTGGACGGCTAAGGACTTTTCGCAGGTAGTTTGACGAACATATGTTTGCTTATTATAATATTACTTGAAAGCACCCCTTATCTCATGGTATAAAGAATACGGTTCCCTCCAAAAGAGGGGCCTCCAAGAGCCGGGGTCTTACCCCCGGCATTTTTTTGCAAAAATGGAGGCCCATCAGGGGGTGCGGACGATTTCTTGGACCGCGCCTAGGCGTATCCAAGCTTCCTGCGG
>CALLFD010000247.1 GCA_937997605.1 uncultured Collinsella sp.
CTGTACACCGGCGCCGTGACGCGTGCCATGCGCATGCCGGCCCTGCGCGCCTTTGAGGCTGCACCCGATCCCAAAATCGTGGTGTCCTATGGCGCGTGCGGCTGCACCGGCGGCATCTTCTACGACAACTACTGCGTCTGGGGCGGCACGGACAAGATCCTTCCGGTCGATGTCTACATCCCCGGCTGCCCGCCCAGCCCCGCGCAGACCATCTACGGCTTTGCCATGGCGCTCGGTCTACTGGACCAAAAGCTCCATGCCGAGACCACGGTGGAGGCCGCCGGCGAGCAGGCCGATATTCTGCACCCCGGCGTGCCGTACAAGCTGCGCGTTGCCATCGAGCGCGAAGCTCGCGCCATGAGTGGCTACCGTTACGGCCGCGACTTGGCCAACGAGTTTATGGATACGCTCGAGGGCGCGCCCAAGGGCGATATTCGCGGTGCCATGGCGCTGCTCATCGACAAGCAGGACGATCCGCGCCGCGTTGAGGTGTACTCGGCGCTGCAGGATCTGGTGCTGGCCGGAGGTCGCTAGATGGAGCTCACGGACCGCTCTGGTTACTTTGCGGGCCCCGGCATGCTCGGCGGTTCTTTTGGCGATGCCTCTCGCGCAAGCGACGAGGCCGCCGAGGGCGTCGCCGACCCCTGTCTGGGCCATGCGCCTGATCAGGTGGTCTTTTACGAGCTCACGCGTAAGTTTGTGGAGACCGAGGAAGACGTTCCCCAGGAGGCCTGCGACGTGCTGTACTACACGCTCGCCGTGGGCCACCACACCGGCGTGCTCGATTGCTTTGAGCCGCGCCTGTCGGTGCCGGTGGATGTCTTCTATTCGCTCGTCGATGCGCTGCCGGATGGGGAGGCCAAGACCAAGTTCGAGGCCATCCGCTCCTTTGGCGAGTGCCAGCTTGACAAGGCGGCGGTGCCGTCGCTGCTCGAGGCCTGCGACACGCTGCTCGACGAGCGCGGTTTTCGCGGCTCGGCCAAGGCCGGCATCTCGGTGTTCGACGACGACTTTGGCCTGCATGCCCAGCAGGTCGCGTTTCTGATGAAGTTCCGCGATCTGGTTGAGCGCGTGCGCGATGTGTCGGGCGTGTACCTGACGGGAAGGTTGCAGTAATGGGTCGCGTTGTGGATGGACGTGTGAACGGCGCCCCGTTTGCGGGTATCGTGCTCACGGCGGGAAGCGTGCTGCGTGCCGACGATGCCGCCGGCCCCGTGCTCTCCAAAAAGATGGAGGACGCGCCCATTGCCGGTTGGTACACCATCGACGGTGGCCAAACGCCCGAGGACGACATCATCGAGGTCAAGCGCGAGCGTCCGCCTCGCCTGGTCTTGGTCGATGCCGCCGACATGGCGCTGCCCGTCGGGTCTATCCGCCTGCTCGATAAGCGCGATGTGGCCCGCAAGTCGATGTTCACCACGCATTCGCTCCCTTTGTCGATTCTGATCGAGGAAATCGAGCAATCGTGCGAAGATATCGTCTTCATAGGGATTCAGCCGGGCGATACGGAGTTTTACAACCCTATGTCCCCGGAGGTCTTTGACGCCGTCGACGCCGTGTACGACGCCGTGGCCGCCAACGACTTTTCCCACTTTGTCCGCTTGGGACAAGAGCAATAGGAGCGCTTGTCCCTGCTGATTAGGAAAGAAGTGATTGACATGGCAGATTCCAAGGCGGAGTACCCCGCTCCCGATTGCCTGGCGCCCGCCGCGATCGAGGCCAAGACCGAGGCCGCCGGCGTGACCAAGGCCAACCTGCCGGTCGCAAAGGCCTTTCTGTTGGCAATGTTCGCCGGTGCGTTTATTGCCTTCGGTGGTCTGTTCTTTACCGTGTTCTTGAGCGATAGCACGCTGGGCTGGGGCGCCCAGCGCGTCGTGGGCGGCCTGTGCTTTTGCCTGGGCCTGGTGCTCGTGCTGGTGTGCGGCGCCGAGCTGTTTACCGGTAATTCGCTTATGGTCTGCGCGCTCAAGAGCAAAAAGATTACCCTGGTCCAGATGCTCAAGGCCTGGGTCGTCGTATGGGTCGGTAACTTTGTCGGTGCCCTGTTCATCGTCTTTTTGGTGTACATGGCCGGCATTTACAAGCTCAACGGCGAGGCGGTCGCCAATTCCATGGTGAGCGTCGCCGCCGGCAAGGTGACGATCGACTGGGTGACGATCTTCTTCCGCGGCATCCTGTGCAACATCTTTGTGTGCCTGGCCGTGTGGATCGGTACCGCCGGCAAGACCGTGGTCGATAAGGTTGTGGGCATTCTGCTGCCCATCGCCGCCTTTGTGGCCTGCGGTTTTGAGCACTGCGTTGCCAACATGTATTTTTTGCCCATGGGTGCCGTGATGCACGCGTGCGGCTATGGTGCCAAGGTCGCCGGCGCCGATGCGCTCAACGCTGCGGGCATTGCGTTTAACCTGTCCGCCGCCACGTTGGGCAACATCGTGGGCGGCGCGGTTCTGGTCGCGCTCGGCTACTGGTTTATCTACGCCAAGAAGTCCGAGGCGTAAGGTATCGTCTGTTTGACGTAGGGCCTCCCGCGGGGCGTTGCCGTGCGGGAGGCTTTTTTGGCCTGGGGCTCGTTGCCGGGCTTTTGGCCTGCTGTGTTTGGCTTGTGAAAGGGGTAATCGAGATGGCATCTGCTTTGGAGCGTGACGGTCGCGCCTTGGTGACCACATGCGGGGGATGCTATGCCGATTGCGCCTTTGCGGCACACGTTGAGGACGGTCGCGTGGTGGCCGAGTTGCCGGTGCCGGGGCATCCGTGCGCGGCGCGTGCCCTGTGCGCCCGCGGACGGCATCGCCTGGCAATGCCGTTTGACGAGCGTGACCGGATTTTGCATCCCATGCGACGCCGCCAGGATGGCTCGGGGTTCGATGCGATTTCGTGGGACGAGGCGTTCGCGCAGATCGCAGCGCGCCTTGGGGAGATTGTCGACGGGCATGGTCCGCGCGCGTTGGGCATGACGCTCGGCGTGCCCTCGTTCGACCGCTACTGGGCGTATCGCTTTATGCATGCGCTTGGTTCGCCCAACGTGTACGGTGCCGATGGCGCCTGCGAGGTAAGCCGTCTCACCGGCTGGGAGCACAGCCTGGGCTATAGCCCCGCCTCCGACCTTGCGCATACCGATTGCATCATGTACCTGGGGCGTTCCATTGTCGATTCGTCGACGATGGGGGCCGTTGATACGCTCAACGATGCCCGTCGACGTGGGGCTAAGATTATCGTGGTCGACCCCCGGCGCAGTGGCTCGGCTGCGCTTGCCGACCGCTGGCTGCGCGTGCGCCCGGGCTGCGACTTGGCGCTGCTGTTGGGTATTGCCCATGTGTTGATTGCCGAGGACCTGTACGACCACGAGTTCGTGACCCGCTATACCACGGGCTTTGACGAGCTGGCGCAGGCGTCCCGTGCTTGGTCGCCCGAGTGGGCCGAGTCGATGTGCGACGTGCCGGCCGCAGAGATCGCCGCCACGGCGCGCGATCTAGCTGCCGCCGCGCCTGCTGCCGTGGTGGACGCCGGCTTTCATGGCGGCATCGGCATCGCGTATGCCAACAGTACCCAGACGGCGCGAGCTATCTGCATGGTCGATGTGCTGCTGGGCTGCATCGGACACGCAGGCGGCGCGCTCAATCCGCCTACACCGCTTGCGCTGGGCGATTTGGACCCTGTGTGTTTCGCGACGCCGTCGATGCCACGTGAGCCCAAGTTGGGGTCCGAGCGCTATCCACTGGTCGATCCGGCGCGCGGTCTGTGCACGACCATCGGTCAGTCGATTCTTGCCGGCGATTTGCGTGGACTCATCGTCTATGCTAGTAACCCCGGTGCGGGCTATGGCAATGCGCAGACTTGGTTGAGTATTTTGCAGCAGCTCGACTTGCTCGTGACGATTGATATTCGCTGGTCCGAGACGGCGCGCGCTTCTGACTTCGTGCTGCCCGACGTGACGTATCTGGAGGCCGACCGCGGTGTGGGCACAGTCGTGGGCGCCAATGATTCGCGCGTGTTCTACCGCAACG